>CAYWBA010000240.1:0-5105 GCA_964455955.1 uncultured Planctomycetota bacterium
GTTCGGAAGGTATGTACAAGCACCTCCTTTTTTCGCAAAATAGTGTGCAATGCGCCGGGTTTGCGCCAATACATAATAGAGGAGGTGACAGTATGCCCAAAGACAAGGAAAAATCAGTCCGAGTGTTCCGGGTTGTCGAGGGAAACCCCCATGTTGTCTCAATTATCTATCCGGAACTGAGGATGGCGCAGAAAGACATGACAAAAAGTACAGGAAAATGTTGCAACTTTCGGCTTGCAGGCGCGTCTCTACTAAGGGGTAGTCTTTACTCTCAGCGGAGGAGGTAGCGATGAGATTTCGCGCAGTTCTCGTGTGTTTGGCTGCCGCGCTGTCACTAACAGGTGTGGCGTGGGGTGACATAGTTCACCTGCGGGACGGCGGCAGGCTCGTGGGCGAGGTGGAAGCAAAAGGCAACACCCTGACCGTAACCAACAAGTATGGCTCCAGCTCCGTGCCGCTTTCCGCAGTCAGATTAATTGAAAAGGCGCCCACCGTACTTGGAGAATACCAGAAGCTCGCATCAGGCGCGGGTCCGCAGGACGTTGGCGCCCAGAAGAAGGTGGCAGACTTCTGCAGAAAGCACCAGCTTGCTTCCCGCGAGCGCTACCACCTGCTTCGTGTGCTGCGGCTCCGGCCCGACGACCTTCAGGCACGCAGCAGGCTCGGCTACATAATGAGCTCCGGGGTATGGCTGACAAAGTCCGAGGAGATGAAGAACCGCGGCCTGACCCGCTTCCGCGGCAAGTGGGTTACACCTGACGAGAAACAAGCTGTGGCTGAGCAAGAGCACAGGGAAAAGCTCGAGCTTGCCGCCAAGCGCCGCAGGGAGCGCGAAGAGCGCCTCGCCATGCTGAAGAGCAAAAGGCTTGCGCAGGCCGAGCGGGAGAGGGAAGCATCTCGCGAGCGCCAGGGCCATATAGGCATTACCAGTACCAGCCGGCGCGACCGTGATTCGACAGGTTATTCCGGCTATTACCGGCGCAGTCTTTTATACCCGTACGGTTATCCGTACTACTATAACCCTTACTACCGGTATTACAGATACCACGGTTCCGGCACCAGGCACTACCGGTCCGGCTATTATATCGAGTATCGCTCGGGCAACTGGGTGATAAGATGGTGATAACAAAGGAGGCTGCGAAATGAAGCTTCCGGCTCTGATTTTGGCCGCTGTTCTTGCATTAGCATCCACAGCACTTGCGGACACAGTCTATCTCCTCGACGGCTCGACCCGCGAGGGCCGGGTCATCGAGGTAACTGAGAAAGAAGTCAAGCTTGAAATCACCCACGGCAAGAGTGCAGGTATTGTGACGATACCACGAGAGAACGTGGCCAAGATTTCCTACTCCGAGCTGGACCCCTTACAGATACGGCGCAAAGGCTACGACCTGCTCGCCTCCGGTGTGCCGGATGAGGCCATAGCGGCTTTCGAACGCCTTGTTGAGCTTGCGCCTGAATCAGCCGGTGCTCACGCCGACCTCGGGCTGGCCCTTACGCTGGCACGGCGGTTCCCGGAAGCAATCAACGCATACAGCAAGGCATGCGAACTGGAGCCCGGGCAGCCGGGCTTTCTTGTAAGCCTCGGCTATGCCTGCCTTAAAATCGGCGACTACGAGAGCGCGAGGAAACACCTGCGCCTGTTTGTCAAGAAGCGTCCAAAAGACGCGGCTGGATACAGGCTTCTGGGCGAAGTCTGCCTTGAAGAGGAGGAATATGAAAAGGCGCTCGAAAACGCCAGGAAAGCAGTACTGGCTGACGAAAAAGACGCATCCTCGAAAATACTTCTTGCCAGGGTCTACAGCAAGCTTGACAGGCTCGGCGAAGCTCTCAAGGAAGCAACCGCGGCTATTCTAACAGCTCCTGAACTGGGGGAGCCGTATTTGCTTCGTGCGGAAATACTTTTCCGGTCGGGCAAGAATGAAAAAGCTCTCGCCGACCTGAAAAAGGCTGTGGAACTTAATCCCAACCTTGCCGAGCGTGCCGCGGACATTGCCGCTGAGAGGAAGGCGAAGGAAGAAAAACAGGAGCCGCGCGAAGGACAGGCCGGGCAGGCCCAGCCCGAGCCACCTGGACCAAAGGAAACTGAAAAGCCGGCCGGGAAGGGCAAAGCCGCCAGAGAGAAGGTTGCGCAGGATGTGGCGGATATAGAGGCCGAGATGGAGAAGGTGCGGCAGCTTCTAAACGAGGCGTTGCGGCGGCTGGAGGAGCTGCGGGCCAATCAGGAGAAATTGAAAAAGTCACTTCGGAAGTAGTCTTTGCCGGTTGAAAAGAAAAGAGGCCCGGATAATCGTGACCGGGCCTTTTTCGTTACAAGGAACAACTACTTCTTCTTCTCCCCTCCCCCGAACAGGCCCTCGCCGGTGAAGGTGCCTTCTTTCGACGGCGGCTTGATTATCGGTACAGTAGCCCGTTTCAGGAAGAGAATCGCGAAGCAGGTTGACACCTCATCGCCGTACCCAAGGGTAAGCCTGGGGTTCCACGAGGGTTGCTGCTCCTCAGCGGCCCAGTTTCCAGAGCCTTGCTGTGCACCGAAAAGGTACTCAGCGCCTTCTTTGTACCATTTGTGGTCACCCAGCTTATAGCAGAGCGAGAGCACGGCGGCACGCTCGACGCCGTAGAGGTAGTACAGGTGCCAGCACCCGCATTTCGGGTTCTCTTTAACCGTCCAGTTATGCACTATCCATGCGAGGCCGTCGCGGATAGCCTGGTTAAGTTTTCTCTTTGCCTTGCCCTTCAAGCCCTTTTCAATCTGCTCCTTGCAGATTACAAGGGCGGCGACGCCGGAGGTGGTCATGGAGCCTGTGGCGGGGTACCAGTCTTTTTTCATATCTTCGGGCATTCCGTCTGTGGCCTTGCCTGCTACGTAGCCCCACCCGCGTGCCTTCATCTTCCGGGGCTCAATGCCGAACTTCTTATAGGGGTTCTCCATTACCACAGTGGTGGTGGGGCTGTCAAGCTTGGGCTGCTTCTCACCAGCATTCTTGGCATCCTCGGCAATCTTCTTGTTCTGCTTGGCCACCAGCTTCATTCTTTCCAGCATTTCTTTCTCAAGCTGTTTGAGCTTGGAGATGTCAATGTCGGCCGCAGGCACGGGGAACGGCTTCACGTCCGGGCCGTCCGGTTCCTGGCGGGCAAGGAAGTAGTTGGCCGTCTTCTTGAAGACATCCCTGGAGACGGGGACGCCGACCCGCATGGCTGAATAGAGCGCAAGCACGGCGTACTGCGTGTTGGAAGCATCTTCCATCGGCCCTGCCCCGTGATTCCCGGGGTAGCGCCAGATGTTATCCTGCTGCTGCTTAATCAGCCACGCGACAGCCTTCTTGAGCCAGTCCATTACCCATGGCGGCGCCTTCTTCCTGAAGTTTTTCTTGAGCTTCTTTTCGTAAGGCTCAAAGGGTGTCGTGCCTCTCTTCTCCGGGGGTTTTTTCTCCTCCTCCTCAATCGCTTTTTGAGGCGTCGGCGGCATGTAGAGCGCTGTGAGGGCGAGAATAAGTGTTGAAACGCTGTAGACGGTCTTAAACGGCTTGTCTTTCAGGTACTTAAAGCCATTCTTGATGCAGTCCTCGTCTCGGCTCACTTCGCTCTTGAGAAGTGCGTACAGGCACAGGGCTGTAACACCGCCGGGGTAGGCTTTGTCGAGGTTTTTACCCTCCCAGTGGCCGTCTGATTGCTGGCGGTTCTTGAGCCACTCGACCCCCTTCTTGACCGCCTTGTCCACCCGTTTCGGGTCAACATCGGCCCGGCCCCTTGCAATTTTATCCTTGCCGTCATCCTGCCCGTAGGCCGCTGCTGCAAACACGGCTGTTGCAACAAAAGTCAGGCACAAAATCAACAAGCACCACTTCTTCATCATCACGCCGTCCCTCCATCTTCGGACGCACTCACAATTGACAATCTTTTCTAACGTATCATACCCTGGCAGGCTGAGAGTATTCCAATATAAATTAGTTAAGAAGAAGTTTTTCTGCAAAAATCGTCTGCACCGGCACGCCCCCGGGCTCCAGGCCGGAATGGTATTGACATGCACTCCCGGCGGCAGTAGGATAGCACTTTGTCGAGCCCTATGGAGGAGCAAAGATGGCTCTTGACAGCGTGGAAGATGCGATAGCCGATATCCGGGAAGGCAAGATAGTCATCCTTGTCGATGACGAAAACCGGGAGAACGAGGGTGACCTGATAATGGCTGCCGAGAAAGTCACACCCGAAGCTATCAACTTTATGTCGAGATACGGACGCGGCCTTATCTGCCTTACACTGACGCAGGAGCGGGCGGACCAACTGGACCTGCCCTTGCAGACGAGAGACAACACAAGCGCCTTCGGGACTGCCTTCACCATATCAATAGACGCCAAGAAGGGGACAACCACGGGCATATCGGCTGCGGACCGCGCAGCCACTATCCTGACCGCTGTGCGCGATGACGCCCGGCCAGACGACCTCGCAAGGCCGGGTCATATATTCCCCATTCGTGCGAAGAAGGGAGGCGTGCTCACCCGCACAGGCCAGACGGAAGGCTCGGTGGACCTGGCGAATCTCGCAAACCTCAAACCCGCAGGAGTAATCTGCGAGATTATGAACGAAGACGGGACTATGGCGCGCGTACCGCAGCTTATGAAGTTTAAGGATAAACACAATCTCAAGATGATTACTGTAGCGAGCATCATCGCCTATCGTCTGAAGAACGAAATGCTTGTGGAACGCATTGCGACCTCAAGCCTCCCCACCCCATACGCGGATTTCAACCTGTACCTGTACAAGTCTGTCTTCGACATAGTGGGCCGCGACCTGCATCTCGTGCTTTGCCTGGGCCCCGTGGGCGGAAAGGATGCTGAGGGCAAGGCTATTGAACACCCGGAACCTGTCCTTGTAAGAGTCCATGACGAGTGTCTCACCGGAGATGTGTTTGGCTCTATGCGCTGCGACTGCGGGCCCCAGCTTCGCAAATCCATGGAGATGATTGCAGCCGAGGGCAAGGGCGTGATTATCTACATGAAGCAGGAAGGACGCGGTATCGGCTTGGCGAACAAGCTGCGCGCATACGAACTGCAAGACCAGGGGTTCGACACTGTTGAAGCCAACGAGGAGCTTGGCTTTCCGAGCGACCT
>CAYWBA010000241.1:0-5097 GCA_964455955.1 uncultured Planctomycetota bacterium
CAAACAACAGCGGAAATATCTGTTTTGCGAAACCCCAGGTCGCACCGCCCCACTCGCCAAGCTCGTCCTTCTTGAACCACGTGAACACAAGAACAAGCAAGAACACCAGGAACGCGCCGGCAATGTAGAACTTCACCTTGAAGATTGATGAGTATGCCGAAGGCGCATATTCCACCTTGTCTATCTCAGATGTCGCTATCTTGACAATGCCATACCCGCCGCTTTCTTCAACTTTCAAGGTCAGTTCCGTAGAGGTCTGGCCGGCACGAATCCCCTCTACCCTGCTGCCATCAGTCTTGTGGGCTATCACGTCCCCAGGCTTGCCCCAGTTGGCGAATACGAGAATGCCTATCATCGCCGCGAAGTAGACTGCAGTCTTCCACAAGGGCCGCGCCCCTTCTTCCTCGACCAGAGCAAAACCCTGCGCCGCCTCAGCTTTTTCCTTTTCCTCTCTCCTGTGGAAGAAATGCATCAGCAGGCCTATAACAATGCTGAAAAGAATCGCCCCAACAGCTCTCGCTACTCCAAGTTCAACTCCGAGAACACGCGCGGTAAGTATTATGGCAAGGACATTTATTGCGGGGCCCGAGTACAGGAAGCAGCACGCAGGTCCGATACCGGCGCCACGCGTGTATATCCCGGCAAAGAGAGGAAGCACAGTGCATGAGCAGACGGCCAGCACGCTTCCAGACACCGACGCTACACCGTAGGAAAGTACTTTCCTGGCAAGCGGGCCAAAGTACTTCATCACCGACTGCTGGCTGACGAAGACCCCTATCGCCCCCGCGATGAAAAACGCCGGCACAAGGCAAAGCATCACATGCTCGCGGGCATACTCCTGAAGCATAAGGAATGCCTCAAGGCCTGCCTGCCGGACCCGCAACGCATCCCAGGGCACGAAATACACTATAAGAAACACACCCAGCAGCAATGTAAAAACCTTCAGTTCCTTTTTCACCGCAGTTCCTCTCGGCTATTCTTTCAAGAGACTGATTCTCTCGTTCAACTGCTCCTGCAGCACCTTGTTTATGCATCCGAAAAATCCCATAACGCAGGGCATCTTGAGGCTGTAGTAAACCTTGACTCCGTCTTTGCGGCTCTGCACAATCCCTGCACCGGCAAGTGTCGAAAGGTGGCGCGACACGTTCGAATGCTGCGCCCCGACACGCCCGGCAATATCCTCCACACACGCTTCCCGGCGGCTGAGCAGGTCAACAACCTCCAGTCGCAGCGGGTGAGCAAGCGCCTTCATAACCCTGGCCCTGGCCTCATAAAGCCGCTTTCCCTTTTCCTTCTCTCTCAACAACATAAAAGCTCCCTGCTAAACTATATGACTATTTTCTCATATATGCATATTACCAACTCTTCCGATTTAATGTCAACTAAAATAGTCATCTTTATCAAGGATTTGCCCATTTCCATTCCTCACGGCCTGCGCAAGGCAGCAAGATAGGCTTGGGAGAGATGGCAGGGGGATAATTCAGGCAAGCGTAATGCTACTTCCTTCATTGGTCTAATTCCTCTCCTATCTTGCCGCAGGAGATGCGGCAGCAGGGAGGAGGACTCATTCCTTTGTTTCTGAGCTTGGAGAATTGAGAACTTAGAAGGTTTCCCAGCACACAAGGCTCCTGTTCACAAAGCCTCAAGTTTCCAAGCGAGTCCACGGCCCACTTGCCTTTTCCTGCGCCACAGGTGCCGAACTTGAGGTTTTTGTACTTGGCGGAATCCACGAGGCCCGGGGGGAGGGGAATACCGAGGCTGACATCGAGACTGTATCGTTGAGCTGCCGCGTTGGCCTGCTCTATTACGAGTGCAAGTTCTTCCCGGCCCGGCTCAAGCCTGTTTGCGTGCTTTTTGCCTTCACCGCCCGGGAGGAACCTGTCAATCATAAGGGAATCTGCGCCAAGTGCGAAGGCGAGCTCTGCCACACCATCGAAATGGCCGATATTTTCCTTTGTCGCGACAAAGACGACCGTTACCGCCACAGCGTGAGCCTTGAGATTCGTTATGGCTTCGCACGCCTTGTCATAGGAGTCATTTCGAGAAAGAGAATTGTGTAAACTCCTGTCAGTCGAGAGTACCGGAATCTCGAAAGACTTCAGGCCTGCACGGACAAGACTTTCAGCCCTGTTTTTATCTATGAGCGTGCCGTTCGTTGCAAGGGAGAGCTCTATTTTCTTTGACAGGAGGTGGAAAGCGATGTCTTCAATATCGCGGCGCAAGAGCGGCTCGCCGCCTGTGAGGGTGAGCGACCTCAACCTGACCTCGCCTGTTATCTTGTCGAAGAGGCTTTTTACTTCCGGAAGCGAAAGCTCTCCCCTTGGATAGCCAATGTTGTCCTTCCAGACATTGTAGCAGTAGATACAGTCGTTGTTGCACCTCTGCGTCACCTCAAACATTATGTGAATGGGCTCGCCCATTATTTTATGAGCCTCAGGATAAGGTAATTGAGCTCGTCGAGGAGCTCTTCGAACTTCCCCGTAGTGATGCCCAATTCTTCCATTTGCTTTTTGAATCTTTCATATGCCTTTGCGCCCATCGCGGCGCTTTTGTAAAGGCTCTCCAGTGACGCTATCTCTTTTACGAGGGTTTTAACAATATCCTCTTTCTCGGTGAGGAGAGGCCCCGTATAGTGACGCGGTATCAGGTCAAGCACAACCAGTTTCGCTATCGCGTTCTCTATGTTTTGGGTGGCTTTGCGGAAGGTGCTCTCCTTAATTTTGCCTTCGCCCTTGAGTTTGAGCAAGGCATCTATCCGGGTCTCCAGGTGTGAGAAAGTCTCCGGCTTGGCCCTCATGGCCGGAGTTGGCATCATTCGGCAGAGCATATGTGGGTCGGGCGTAAGGATGTGTTCCAGGCGGTCGCGGGAAATCTTCTTCAGCAGAGATGCTATTTTCGGCGAAAGGAGCCTCTTCTCAACCAGTGTGTCCAGCATGGCAGTTTTTTCATTCAGCTTCTGCGAAAGGTCTTCGTAAAGTTTGCGGTCTATTCCCGGCCTGAGTAGCGGCGGCTTGTCGCCCTCTGCCTTCTTGAACGTTTCAATCCTGTCCAGCCTTTGCCATAGCTCCCTGAACTCACTCCACTCCTTTGTCTTTTCCAGAAGTTCTGCCTTCCTGGCAAATTCTTTCATTTTTTCAGGCTCTTCGGTCCGCTGGGGCTGTACGGTCTGCTCAGGCCGCTTCGCCTTTTGCGCTTCTGCTGTCTTCTTAACTTGCGCGGCTTCTTGGGGCTGGGCGGGCTTTGAGTTCGTGCAGCCTGCTTCCCCTGCGAGCATTGTGATTACGAGTGCTACAGAGAGGGTAAAGAGGCTTTTCTCCTTGAGGCTCTCTTCGTTCTTGAAGAGCTTTCTGAAACCGATGTAGAACAGGAGTGTGCCTGCGACAGCGCCCAGAGACATCGCCAGGTACTGGTATATCCTTTCCATCCTTTTCTCCTTTCATGCTTCACTGCTCATTATACCATAACATACCACCTGATGAGAACTGCGGCTGTAACGGGTTTGTAACAAATCTTGGGGGAACCTCCGCCAGGATGCATTTCAGGATTGTGGGTGGGAACCTCAGGCGGCGGTTGCGCCCAAGCCCCAAAATGCGGCCTATGCCTTCAAGGACAACTTGAGAAAACTCACATGCTCTTGTGAATGATAAATTGCTTTTGAATACTGCATATTCTGTAGGTTGCCTCAAATTGCCTTGACCCTCTCCCAAACAAGAAATATAATTCCTTTGTTGACATAAAGCTCCGCAAAGGGGGGAAATGAAATGGATATTAACAAGATTGCACTCAGGCTTACCGCAAAGAAGAAGCCAATAGCCAATAGGCATCAGGCAATAGGGGGAATCCTGCTCCGGCTATTGGCTACTTGGCTATTGCCTATTGCCTTCCTTACAGTTGCTCATGCCGATACAATATGGCTCAAGAACGGCCGCAAGCTCCACGGCACGATAATCAAGGAGGACAAGAAAGAAGTCACAATCGAAATTATCAGCAAAGGCACAAAAGGGACCATCATTGTCAAACAGGAAGAAATAGTGAAAATAGAAAAGAACGACAAGGAAGGCCCTGTAATACTGCCGCCATCCAAAACTGATGCCGGCACACAGAAGCCTGATAAAAAGAAGCCTGGCGATGAACCGCAGTCACCCGATGCAACGCCCCCTGAGGAGAGTGAAAAGAAAGAAGAGGAAGAGCCGCTCGACCCGGAGCTCAGGAAGAAAATCGAAGAGTTTGTCTGGCAGCTCGGGCACCGGAAGCGAGGCTGGCGGGGGAAGGCGCGGGCGGAGCTTGCCAAGACAGGAAAGCCCGCTGTGCCATTCCTTATCAAAGCTGTCGAAAGCGGCCGGAACTCCAAGGCAAGATGGGGCGCAGCCCAGGTGCTGGGCAATATCGGCGATAAGCGCGCTACCGAACCGCTCATCAAACACCTGCGCGACTCGGACCAGTTTGTCAGAAAGCATTCGGCTGAGGCACTCAGAAAGATTACAACCCAGAACTTCGGCTTCGACCCTGAGGGAAGTATCCAGAGCCGGGACGAAGCTGCATCAAAATGGGAAGAATGGTGGAAAAAGAAAAAGGAAGAGGAAAAGAAACGCAAAGAAGCCGAGGAAGCGGCCAAAAAAGCAACAAAGGACAAAAGCGGCAAGCCGGAAAAGAAGCCAGGCGAGTAAAGTCCTTGACGAGCGACTACGAGCGCGCACTCGAGCTGCTGCTCGGTGATACCGACATCCCTGAAAACTGGCAACAACATTCGCTCACCGTGTCCAAAATCGCCCAGGCAATTGGCGAAGCCCTTCTCGAAAAAGGTGTGGGAATTGATGCCGAGTATGTCGCTGTCGCCGGGCTTCTCCATGACATAGGCCGCAGCGTAGACTGCGGAACTCTCCACGGCTGGGAAGGCTACCGCATGCTCATGGGCATGCCGCTTCGCAGGTACGCGAGTCCATGCGTCACGCACTGGCTCAAGGGCAGAAGCCACAAAGAAATAATGAAGGAAGGCGACCTGCCCGGCGAGCTTGTCTCCCAGATATTGTCCGCCGGCAACTTCCATATCCTTCCCCTTGAAGACAAGGTGATTTGCGTGGCAGACGCTATGGCACG
>CAYWBA010000242.1:0-5093 GCA_964455955.1 uncultured Planctomycetota bacterium
GTTCTTGTTCAGAGCTTCTTCCTGCATGTTGTCAATATCGCCCGCAAGTAGCTGGCGCTGCCGTTCCAGTTTCTTCTTGTAAGGCAGCATCTCTCTTTTCTTCAGCTTCTTCATGTAGGTACTCCTGAAGTAGTCCTCAAAAGCGCTGAAGTATAGCTTCGTGTCGGGTTACTGTCAAGTCTTTTGTAAAGTACCAGACAAAACTTCCCGATTTATTTATTATGGAAGCTCTCATTAACGAATTCCTCAATTACCTCGCTGTCGAGGCCGGTCTCTCGCCCAACACCCTCGCTGCCTACCGGAGAGACCTGCACGCATTTCAACAACACCTTAAATCCCGGGGCATCTCCGATATTCGCAACGTAACTACCGGTGCAGTCGAGACTTACATTCTTTCGCTCGGCAGCAGCCATTCGAACCGCTCCATCGCGCGTGCGATAAGCGCACTGCGTACTTTTGCCCGCTTCGCCGTCGAGGCGGGGCGGATTAGCGATACATTCATGCAGTCTGTCCCGGCACCGAAGATGCGGACCCGCCTGCCCGGAACGCTTTCCGAGGAGGAAGTCGCAACCCTTATCGAAATCCCCACTGCCAAAGGCCCGCTTGAGGCCCGCAACCGGGCCGTAATGGAGCTCCTTTACAGTTGCGGCCTGAGAGTTTCCGAACTCACCTCGCTTGAGTGCGATTCTGTAAACTTCAACTTCAAGTACCTGCGCTGCACCGGCAAAGGCTCGAAGGAACGCCTTGTGCCGGTTGGGGTTGCGGCGATTGAAGCGCTTCAGAAATACCTCCGCTCTGCCCGGCCTCAGCT
This sequence comes from uncultured Planctomycetota bacterium, assembly GCA_964455955.1. Taxonomy (GTDB): domain Bacteria; phylum Planctomycetota; class SKW154; order SKW154; family DAOVDS01; genus CAYWBA01. The sequence continues at coordinate 812 of CAYWBA010000242.1, forward strand.
TGTTAAAGAACACTCCGGTTCGGCTCTCTTCCTTACCCGCAGCGGCCGTAGGCTGCGTCGCGAGGATGTCTTCCGAGTCGTCGAGAAGCGCACCCTTGCCGCCGGAATTACCAAACATACTTCCCCCCACGTCTTCCGTCACTCCTTCGCAACCCACCTGCTTGAGAACGGCGCCGACCTGCGTGTGGTCCAGGAGATGCTTGGTCACGTAAACCTTTCGACAACCCAGATTTACACCCACGTCGAGACAAAGCGAATCCAGAAGATGCACGCTCAATTTCATCCCCGCGGTTAACTTTGCCAGCCAGGGTCCTGTCCGCCTCCCGTTTACCAATCTGTAAATAGCTTGTGTGGGGGGGCAATGCCCCTTTTGTTCTTGCAGCCAAAGGGGTTACGAAAAGCCCGTTGTCCGTTTTGGCGCGCCTGTTTATAGATTCGCATGGGGGTCTGGGACTGTTTTGTGTGGAGTCTTTCCCAACCTCTTGTGCGCCCTGGGGTTGCATGGTGTACCGGCATAACCCCACCCAACTGCGCCAACCAGCCGTAAAAACCGTCTGTAAACGTCTGTAAATAGCTTGTGTGGGGGGTAGATATCGTAACCTGCTTTTGGCATAAGGACTTACAATAGCAGGCAATTCAAAACAGGCGAGCCTGTTTACAGATTTCGCGGGGGTCTCTGTTACATTTGCGTGGCTCAGCGTGAATTGGGAATGGACGCAACATGTTGCTACATATAGAGGTTGCGTCGAGACAGAGCATGTGGGTGAGTGTAACATCTTATCCTGCAACAAGTTAGGTCAGTATTGCACCACAGAGGCACGGAGTTCACGGAGATTAAGAAATTTCCTTTTTTCAAGACCATAACAATTCCTAATCTGTGTTTATCTGCGTTTATCTGTGGTTAAATTTCTTATTACGCGCTGCAAGCAACGCGGCTAAATATGCGGCTTCGCCGCCATTGCCTATTGCCTTCTTCATTAGCTTTGACATTTTCTTTTCCGGCTATTGGCTGCTGCCTATTGGCTATTGCCTCTAAATGTTATACACGCGAACTGCTGAAATATTCCCGAAATTCAGAAAAGAGTTGAGAAAAAACAGTTTCTATTCACTTGTCGTGTCGCCTCATTTTGGGCTGAAAGAGGTTGTCCACTCGGGGAGTGCAGGAGCGTCTGCGCTGCCCAGCATCTGGCGCCATTCTTCGTCTGTCAGCCTGTTACTCACCGGTTGCTTGAACTCATAGTATGAGAATGCAGGTCCTGCGAATGCCTGTAAAGCGCCGTTGGGCAGCTTGCAGATAACTATCATTGTGCGAAGGTAGCCTGTTCCTTCCTCAAGGCACATGCCGCTGTTTATGTCTGAACACACGTCTGCAATCATGGTGGTCTTCATCGGGACCAGTTCAGCACCTACGATACTACTCAAGGTAGCGGAAAAACCGCGCAAGAACTTATCGTCATCTTCGTTTAATTCCTCGTTCTTTATCTCTTTTATGAGTATGTCAAAGATGCGTTTAATGAGTTTTTCGAACCTTTGCAGGCGTTTCTTACCCGCGTCGCTTAGGACCTTCATATCATCGAGTCCTTTAAGAGTCATTCTTGTCAGCGCGAGCAGTCTTGCAAAGAATTCAGGCTCAGGCTCAACGTAGCCGGCAACGGGTTTGGGCTTGATCAGTTCCGCTGTGAACATATGACCAAAATACTTGGTATACAGGATGGTGTCATGACGCAGTTGAGCCCAGGAGCCGAGCGCGGCGTTCAGCTGCTTGTCTACCCAGCTTTCAGTCTGCTGGAAACGCTGGTAACCCTCATAATCCCGGGGCTTCTTGAGCAGGCTCTTGAGCATCCACAGCCATGACCAGTAGAGGTTGCGGTTGAAATCTTTTTCCGTCAGTTTGGCGAACTGTGCTCTCAGCGGGGTTAAGCCTGTGAGTTTGCCAGTTTTGGGGTCTTCGCGCTGGAAATAGCCTTCATAATCAGTGTCACCTTCGCTTTTTAGGATATCGAGTGCGCGCTCACTTCCCAGGGCTGCCATTACATCGAGACCTCTCGGGAGAGCGCGAATCGGGCCGCCAGCACTCGCAACGAAGGTGAATGGTCTTGGAGTGCGGTCTCCAATGTAAGCGCCAACTGTGGGATATCCCAATTGTCCCATAATGTAGGAGTCAGGGACATAACGCTGGCCCATCAGGCGCATTCCCTTTGTTTTGTCAAGCACCCTGTCCAGGTCTGCCGCGGTCGCTATCTCGACATGCGGACCAACCTGGGCGCCTGTACCACCGTATATTTCGGGGCTACGAAGTGCTGCTAACGCCCTCCTGAGCTGGGAGAATTTGCCGGCATCGAGCAGGTCTTTATCTTTCGCTTCCTTGCCGAGAACTGCATCCATAGCAGCGCGGTACTCATACGGCGTCAAATCGTCTGCAACTCCAACATAATAAGCAGTTACCGAGTATATCCTGTCCCAGATTTCCAAAACTGTTCTTCCATCCGATGCCTTAACGTCAAGCGCTTTTGATATCAAACAGGCTTGCAGGGTTTGTGTCTTGGCAATATGAGGCGGTACCAGATACGGTTCGGCACGGCCACATGGTGTGCCGCCTTTTATCAGAAATGCTACCCTCCCGAACCATGTCATTGCCTTGAAATAAATCTTCAGCGCACTGGAGCGCGTGTAGTGCCCTCTCGGCACGTACAGGCTATAATCTTCCTCGTATGAGAAGAGCGGGCTGGAGGCGCCCAGATGCTCTTCAATCTGGCGCAGTTCCTTGTTAACTGCATCCACCAGGTGTGCGGGCAGTGCAGCAAGCATCTCTTGATACACTTTCTGAGCGTTTTCGCTGAGACGCTTGTATACTTTCTCATATATCGCCACCACATCCGGCAAATCTTTCCCCCACTTGGGCTCCATCTTCTGCAGCTTTCCGCGCTCGTCATCGGTGATAAAACCAGGCGGCAGCAAGAGAAGCTTATACTGCATCTTATGTACTTGTTCATCCACCCGCGAGCCGTGTTCTTTTATCGCACGTTTTATTGCTGCGGTATCAACATGCTCAATCAGCGGCTTGCCCTCAAGCAACAGGCGTGCGACAGCAAAAAACGCCGCATTACGCCGGGCCGCTTCCTTCAGCTCGCTGTCAAACTCTCTCGCTTTCTGCGCGAAGTGGTTAAACAGGGCCTCTGATAGAAGGCACGTGTCACGGTAGAACTCCTGCTGTTCAATTCTCTCGAGTGTTGTGTCAAACTGGATATGGTAAAGGTGCAGGAGCGCATCTGTTGTGATGAGCAGGGGGATGTTCTTCACCTTCAGGTTAGTGTAGAACCCCGTTATGTGTTCAGTACGTTTTGTTGGCGGAAGAACGACAAATCCGTTTTTGCGCAAGAGTCCCTTCGCCTTGTCGGAAAGAGAATATTTAGCAAATCTTTCCATGTTGAACACCTTTTCAAGGTCAACTGGCAGTTCATACTGCGGAATCTGCGGTTTGATGTCAACTTTGACAGGCTCATAGAACTTCACTATCCTTGTCTTGACAGCTTCCGCCGCTTCGACTTTGCCGAGTATGGCCAAGTTCCGTGGCTGCGGTTCCGGCGTCTGTGGCAGTTGCTGCAGATAGTGCCATATCGAAACGATGGCGATAAGAACTGCGGCCGCTAGCGCAGCGGCGCGCAAGAGCCGCCAGGATATAGCGATTTGTTTTCGCTTACCGGTGATTGGATAAGCCCGTTCCATCTTCGAACCCTCCTTCTTCAACCGTGATACCACTTTCTCTTTTACATCAATTTGTTCACCTTGGAGAGTCTTGTCGAGCAGTGCCCCAAGGCGCTGCAGCGCGTCCGCCTCCGCGCGGCAGGCGGTGCAGGAGACAAGATGCGTCTCAATATCTCTGCATTGAGACTCGTTCAGCTCGCCACGTACGTAAAGGGCAAGCTGGCGCTGTATGTTTTCGCATTCACGCATCGCTTGGCTCCAATAAGGGTGTCAGCCGGTTCCTCAATACTGCATATGCCCGCGAGAGGCGCGCCCGCACAGTGCCCGTGGCGACGCCCATTCTTTCCGCTATGTCGGAGCAGCTGAGGCTCTCGACATGGTGAAGCAGGACAGTGACGCGCTGCGGGTTAGGCAGTGCGTTAATAGCGGCAAGTACTGCCGCACGACGCTCTACTTGCGCTGCCCCTTTTGCCGGGTCGTGTTTGCCGCCGTTTGTCATCTGTTCTGCTGGCATGGGTTCGGTGCGCGTATCGTTTTTATATCGGCTGGCTGCGAGGTGTGATGCTATTCCGAAAAG
>CAYWBA010000243.1:0-5071 GCA_964455955.1 uncultured Planctomycetota bacterium
CCGATACTGTCGAAGATGCCAAGACTCTTTTTGTAGCAGCGCATCGCTTCACTATAATCACCTCTTGTGCTGTAAGAGATTCCCATATTATTAAGGGAATCGGCGATTCCCTTTTTGTCACCAACATCTTCAAAAAACCTGAGAGCTTCCTGATAGCACTCAATTTCCTTATCATGGTTTGTTCTCATTGAGTGAACAATTCCCATATTCCTGAGTGTTTTAGCCTTCTGTGATTTTGAGATGTCCTCTCTTAAAATGTTTTCCGCATGTCTTAGCGCAACCTCTAAGTTCCCCAGGACTCTTTCTAATTCCACGAGCCTGAGCTTCGTATCTATTACTTCGCCCTTTTCCTCTAATCCCTCCAAAGCGCTTGTGTAGAACTCTCTTGCCCTTCTGTATGAGAATAACTCCTTTGCCTTATCCCCTGCCTTCAAGGCATACCTCGCCGCCCTTGCCTTATCCTTTGTCCTTAAGAAATGATAAGCGAGAACCTCTGGATTCTCGCTCTTGAGCTCTGGATAGTGCTTCTCGAGAAGCTCTCCTATCTCTTTGTGGAACGCATCCTTTTCTTCCCCTGTTATCCCCTTGTAAACTACATTCCTCATTATCGCATGACTGAACCCGTAGCTTATGTCATCTTCTTCTTCCTCAGATTTCAGTATCTCTTCCCGCTCAAGGTTGTTTAATAGCTCGAACAGCTTCTCCGGTATGCGTTTCATCTTCTTGAGGACTGACAGCCTTGCCTTGTCTTCAAACGCGGACAGGATGTTCAGAAGAATATTTGATTCTTTATCAAGCTTATGCAGCCTTCTCTTAAATATATCTTCCACTGTTTCTGGAACCCTGTGCTTTTCCAGCCTTCCGATATCTACTCTCCAGCCGCCTTCGTGGTAAGATATTATTCCCTCATCTACTAACACCTTCATTGTTTCAATGATAAAGAACGGGTTGCCCTGAGTTTCCTTGTGCAGTTTCTCTGCAATAGTATCTTGCTTAACCCCTTTTCCCAGGATTGAGGTGACTAACCTCCCTATGTCGCGCTTGCCAAACCTCTTTAACCTTACTCTTCTCGCATACTCTCGTCTGGCAAGGTTAGTTGTCACCTTCTCTAAATCAGTTCCCCTGATTCCCTCATCCCTGAAATCTGCGCTTATCAATAGCCTGAACCTTTTCGCGCTTTCTTCCCTCTCGATGTTCAGGTTCCTTGCAAGGTATTCCAGCAGCTCGACAGTCACGTTATCCGCCCAGTGAATGTCCGAAACGTGGATATGAAGAGGATATTCGCACGAGGTGTCTATTATGAAATGCGAGATGTTGTCTATCAGTCGCAGTTTTTCACCCTGAAGGCTTAGCTCCGGTGACGGCTTTATCTTGTAGAATTCTTCTATCTTCGGAACGAGCTTTACAAGTTCACGCGAATATCTTTTCACAAGCTTGTGGCGCGGTCCAGTCAGGGTTATCAGCTCCTCAAGTATCTCTACAAACGGCTTGTAGGGAGTGACCCTGTCTTCAGAACAGGTGCCTGCAAGAGTTCTTATCCCATGTAATTGAGAGAATGTCTTAATCTCCTCCATCAGCCTTGTCTTGCCAATACCTGCCTCGCCCGACAGCAGGATTAAGCTGTTTCTTGATTCTTTTCCTTCGCCCAGGAGATTGTCTTCCAGTATTCTCTTTATCTCTCCGAACTCCTTGTCTCTCCCCACAAACTTGCAGCTTATGATGTAGTTCCTTTTCGTTTCTTCTGTCTCAAGGTCGAAGTCAAATGGGGTGAGTCTGTTTATTTCTCTTATTACGTCCTGCGCGCTCTGGTATCTCCTGGAAGGGTTTCGTTGAGTCAGTCTTCTTATTATAGTTTTCAGCGCTTCAGGGATATCACAGGTCTCTATCTCCTTCATGCCGTTAGCCGGAAGCGCAATCCCGGAAGGGGCTTCTCCTGTAATTATGTGGAACAGGACCATACCCAGCGAGTAAAGGTCGGAAGTGTGGTCAGCCTTCCTGCCCGCCCTTATCTCCGGAGCCATGTATTGCAGCGTCCCTCTCGTGGGCGACAGTCTCTTATCACCCTTGAACTCGGAAAGCCCAAAATCAATCAGCTTCACCTGAGGGGTTTTTCTCTTCCCACCGGGCATGGTGACCAGAATGTTGCTCGGCTTTATATCGTAGTGAGTTATGCCGTGGAAATGGATATACTGCAGCGCCCTCGCAATCTGGACTATAAGCTCATACAGGGTCTTCTCATCTGCGTCCCTGCTCGCTTCGAGCAGGTCGTTCCCTTCTATATACTCCTGGGTAAAGAAGCATTCGCCCTCTTTTTCAGTTGTTCCGAAGTCGTAAACAGAGCCTATGTTGGGGTGGGAGAGCTTCCTGAGCGCTTCAAACTCGTATTTCAGGAACTCAATCCCTCTGGCAGCTTCCATTTCAGAAGCCATAGTCTTCAGGGCAAGGTTCTTATTATATAGAGTATCCTCACAGAGCCATACCTCACCTGTCCCGCCCTCGCCCAATTTCCTTGTCAGCTTGTAACGGTTGTTTATAGTACGGCTTCTCATATGCTTGTCGCTCTTATTGCTAAGATATTCCGTTGCACTGACCAATAGTACAAACAACAGCCTGAAAATGCAAGTGATGTCGCCTCAGAGTCCATCCCCAGTTTTCCTCCAAGAGTTGGGTTAGAAAGGTCTTGGGAAAGTCAAGAAAGGGAGTAGTTTGAATGGCCAATAAACCTGGTGAGATATGTTGACGGCGGAGCGGAGAAAGCCTTGACATAGTCTCGCAGAAATGGGTCTATCACCGAATACTTCGTACGCATAGCCCCACCACGGGTTACCCGCGCTGGCCGGAACAGCCACCGGATTGCTTTGTTGTGCCTTTTTAACATCCTCAAGCTTCACAGCCTTGCCGTCATCTCCCCGGACGCTTAAGCCCTCCTTGAAAGTGAATGCTTTCCCCGCTATCTGCTGTCTGGTCGAATTCCCCGCACCGCCGGGAGGCGTTATAGCCAAGAAATCATCTGAAGAAGTGCGGTAAATGTTTCTTTTCCTTGACGAGTATGTGCCTGTATGCGGCTTTTAACCCATAAAATCGCCAAAGAGTACCACTTCTTTTACATTGTCATCTTTATCAAAATATACAGTCATACCTGCAGCACCATACCATAACCAATATGTCCACTTAGAATCAGGTTCTCCGAGCATCTCTCTAACCTTACTTTTAGGCATTCCTTTTTTTATAAAAGGACTAATTTTTATTGCAAGCAGCCGCCTCTCATAACCCATACCGCGATTTTCTCTGAATAGCTTAGATAAGGCTTCCTCTGATTCCACGTTCTCTCCAAGCATAGTATGCCGAATAACTTTTTTCACTTTACCGTCTTCACCAAAAAGCACCCTTATCTGCGAACTAAGCCACAGGTGATAGCACCACAGATTTTTGTTGGTAGTGGCTATCCAGGGTGGATCTCCCAATATGGCTCGAACTTCCTTCTCCGACATGCCCTTCTTTATCAAGCGAACAACTTTATTGCCGAGCTCGAGCTTCTCCGGAGACCGACGAGTCTCTCTAAACTTCTTGAGCAATAACTCGCCTGATTCTTCCTGTTGATCAGCATCATTGTTATTAGGTGGTCCTTCTACTTTCTTATTGTTACCGTTCTGAATCATATTAGAATTGTCCGAACCTCTTTCTTTATTGTTTTTCTTATTGTTGTCTCCTTGGGCCGTACTAAGGCTATTTGACGGTTTGTCTTCGTTATCAGTACAGATACAGACAACAACAATCACGCTGATGCAAAGTACAATAGCCCCAAGTATTATTATCTTCTTCATCTAACTTCTCCTCAGGGTTCGAGGGTATATACTTTTACTTTATATGGCAATTTAGCTTTTCTTAGTTCAGCATTTTCGTACCAAATATTATTCGCCCAATCTCCTACTGGTGATTTTGCGAATACTCCCTCGAATGGATCGCTGCCTTCTGGCGGTTTATTTACCGCGCCATATGTATTTGTACTATTAATACAAGTTTGACTGTGATCTCGGTTGCCATAGTTGTCATAGTATACTATAATATCTCCCCGTTTAATTTCAGTATAACCTTCCTCGAAGCTAAAATCAGTGCGCGAACCGCCACCTTTCTGATGATTTACCAGAGCTGTTGCTTTCAGTTTCCATGGAGCTCTTTCCCAAAATGGTTTTTGTTCTGGCTTGTCTTTGTTCACTTTCTTATTTAATTCTCCGTACTTTTCGCCTGTATAAGCATGCGCGGTGGCATCATGACAAGCAAAACGAATTGTCGTTTTCGTGCCTCCGGACATCAAAAAATCATAACACTCAGTTATCCCGGCATCCAGGAAGTTTTCCATATCCCTTTCCAGATGGTCAATATAGAGCGCAATTGTGCATGTATCTTGCTCACCTGTCCAGGTCTTGTCTGGCTTCATAGCTTTAAGCGTTAGTTTTTCCGTTACCTTCTTCTCAGCACCTACTATAGTAGTTGCTGGAGTATATATAGGATTTAGAATACCATGGTTACTTAGTGAACCTATTTCAACAAGCTTATCAGGTTCCCATTTGCAGGTATATTTATCTGGTGGTTCTATTACCCCCTTAAGCACCACAGGAATATCTTTGATTACGTACTGCCAGTCGTATCTGTAAGGAGGTACTACTTTACTTTTGTCCTCTGTCTTTGTGATAATATCCATGAAGGAACCCTTGGTAATCTTTTCTGCAGCTATTTCGTCTGCAGAACCCTTGGGGCTTACTATCTCGACCTTAACGTTTGGAGTTTGTGGCCCCTTTGTCGGCTCCTGAGCGTACGCGTGCGGCTGCAGATAGCCATCTGTTTGTACAAACCAGGCTTCGGGCGGCAGGGGAGGCGCTGCCTGGCCCGGACGCAGCGTCTGGCTTATAAATACGAACGGCCGCGCAGAGCGGTAAAGAGCAGACCTCTCATCCTCGCTTGCTCTCGTCATCTCCACGCCATCTATCCCGACGTATCCTATCGCTCCCGGTATTTCCGGAAGGCTCTTGCGGCACCAGTCGAAAGTACTTATTCCGCAATTAGTGGTTGG
>CAYWBA010000244.1:0-5066 GCA_964455955.1 uncultured Planctomycetota bacterium
TTAGGGAAGCCCGGAGTCTCTAGGAAAAGCGCCGTTGTATAAAGAGCATCAAGGAAATGCTGAAGAACAAGTTCAACATTTCTATTGCCGAAGTTGATAAACTCGACAACAGGCAGATTGCCGAGCTCGGCGTTGCCTTTGTGAGCAATGAGCACCGCTTTATCCAGAGTGTTCTGTCGAAAGTCCTGGATTTCGTGCGCGGCAATCCATGCGCCGACCTGACGGATTCGGAAATAGAGATACTCTGAGAAGTAATGAAAAACGGAAAATGAAGAATGCAAAATTGCAATTTTTAGTTTATAATTGCAACCTTGAATTTTTCTCTTTGAGATTTTAACTTCCTCCTCGGAGATTTTCATGTCAGTGCCGTTCAAGAAAGAATCACACCGCAAGGAAAGGATAACGGGTCTTATCCAGCAGGAAATAAGCAAAATAATTCTGCGCGAGATGAATGACCCCCGCTGCGGGCTCTGCACGGTAACCAGGGTTCAGCTCGCTGATGACCTTAAAAGCGCCAAGGTCTATGTTTCCGTTCTCGGCGACGAATCGAAGCAGCGCACTGTAATGCGGGGCTTGCAGCACGCCCGGGGCTTTATCCAGAGGCGGCTGTTCCAGGAGGTTAAGCTGCGCCACACCCCGACTATTTCTTTCCACCTGGATCACTCTATCGAGGAGAGTATCAAGATTTCTCAGATACTCCGCGAGGAGGGCTGCTCTCCTGCTCTACCAACTCAAGGAGGAGGGGAACAGGAGAACGGGGGAGCTGCTACCGCGGACAACCTCGAGCTAAACCTATCGGAAGATGCCGGTCAGGAAACCGAGTAGGGCGGGCCAGCAAGCAGCTTCCGTGGCTCATTTTGTTACAGGCTCTACGTCTCAAGCTGAGCCAAGTGTTCCACAACAACCTTGCCGGGTTTTTCGCTGCAGAGCTCCTCCAATATCAGGGGGACTTCCTCATCTATGGTGAAGTATATTATCTGCCAACCTTCGTCACAGAAGTCCACCAGGGTCTGCATAAGCTCCTTGATTCTTGAGCGGTCACTTGTGAGGAACGGGTCGTCCAGCAGCAAGAAGAGCGGCTCTCCGCCGAAGAGGTGGGCCAGGAGCGAAACTCTCAACGAGAACTGCAACTGTGCTTGGGTGCCTGTCGAGAGTGACTCGATATTGAACGTCTTGCCATCCGGTGTCTGAGCGTAGAGGCCGGTAGCACCGGCCGGCGAGGCATCATCCCGCCAGAAGACGCTGTTGTACCTTCCACCGGTGACCTGCTTGAAATAATGGGTTGCGGAATGGCCGCCGCTCTCAAGCACTGTATTTATTATTGAGTCCTGGTGTTGGAGGAGTTCACTGAGTATGTCGAGGGCGACATCTGTGGCGCGCCTGTCGCGTTCATAGGCAAGCAGCCTTCGCATTACATCCTTTTCTATCTGCCAGGCGTCTTCAGGTGAGTTGCAGCCAAGCTCTATCAGCTTCTTCTCGATAGCTACTACGCGGCCTCGTAAGACTTCTTCTTCGTGGGCGAGTCCGGGCAGCTCTTCTTCAAGCCGTATCTGAGCCTCTTCATCCCATATCGTCTCGATATCCCGGTACGACTCGAGCTCGTCAAGCTTTTCATCCCACTCGTCTTCTTCGCACTTCAGCAGGATGTTGACCTTGTCGGCAAGTGAGCTTATGCCGTCTCCCACATGTGTGCGCTCTTGCATTCTTGCTTCGAACTCTTCAATCGTCTGGCAGCCCGACTCGTTTTTCAATGAATCGAGTTCGGCCTGGAGCTCTCTGAGAAGTTTTTTCCTCTCATCAATCGTCGAGTCCAGGTGTTGAAGATCGTTCTGGTCCTTCTGCGCCTCGCGCCTCAGCGTCTCGGCCGCAGCGTGTGCCTGCTGGGGGCTGCTGCGGGCGGTAAGCACCCACGACTGGACATCGTCTATGCTTGCAGCCTCTTCGCCCAGGTTGTGAAAACCCTCGAGCAGCTTCGTTTTGGAGAGCGCCAGTTTTCGGCTAAGGCTGCGGCGCAGGAGCCACAGCCCTGCGCAGATGGCCGAGCCCCCGAAGGAAGTAATTGCTGGCAGGAGGTATTCAGGCCTTCCGCTGAACAGCGCAAATGACAGGAAACTCACGCCCAGTGCCGCGAGTATCGTTGTTCCTCCGAAAAGAAAGTTCTGGTGCGAGAGGAGCCTTCGCTCCCGCTCATACATGGTCTTGATTTCCTGCAGGCCCGTCTGGACACTTGGAAGCACCTCGACCTGTTTTCTCGCCCACACGCGGGAGTCCTCCTCGTGACGTGAAGCCTCCTCCTCGGTCTCCTTTATGCGGGCTATGGTGGTATCCTTCTGGCGGTCAAGACCCCTCATTCCTTCTTGAATGGCTTCAATATCAGCTTCAAGATGGCGCCATTTCGAGTGAGAACTTTCATCGTACTTCGCAAGCTCAATAGCCCGCTCGCGTTCTTCCTGCATCTTCAGCCGCAGCATGGAAGCGGTTTCAAGCTGCTCTTTGTGCTTCGCGCGCTTGAGCAGATCGAGCTCCTTCGCCGCAACCTCGCGTCTCAACGAAAGATGGCGCAGCCTCGAGCGCAGCTTCGCCATCTCCTCCGCGTCCTCTCGAAGTGACTTGAGACGCTGCTCGGTTTCTCTGAGGTGGCCAACTTCGTCCTTTATGCGGCGGCCCTTCTCGTTTATCCAGTCGCCATCCCGGGTAAGTCCTGCCTCCTGCAGTACCGCATTGACGACAGCTCCCAGTCCGCCTTTGAAACCTGAAAGATGGTCCTTTATGCCAGACCACCAGGTCTCATACTTGTCGTGGAACTGGAGGTCGCTCTCTCTTACTACAAGAAGGTTCTTGATGTATATCGGCGGGAAACCGGCCATGCTGTCAAGCGTGACACCGTCGGGGGAGGGAAACCTTATGGGTTTGCCGTTTCGCTCCAGGTGCATGTTCCCTTCAAAGGCGCCTCCGGGCTCATAGCGGTTTGTCCCCTCGAACTGCGCCGCGTCGGTACGTGTAGAAATACTGAAAAGCGCCTCGAGCATAGCGTCAAGTATGGTTGTCTTGCCCGACTCATTGTTGCCGCAGATTACAGTGATTGGCGCGGCTTCGAGCGCAAAGTTCTCTACAGCGCCGAACTTCAGGATGTCTATTTGAGTGATTCTCAACGTGCGCGGCCCCTTACTTTGTCGAGGGCAAGAAGACCCAGCTCCAGGGCCCTTGCCCTTGTTTCCTCGTCAATGTCCTCCTTCAAGGCAAGCCTTGCTATGAAGTCCCTCGCCAGGGGACGTGTATCTATAAGGTTACAGTAGCTTGTCGTCTCGTTTCGAAGCTCAAGCTGGGCGTACTGGTCTGTGAATTTCTCCCTCAGCTCGGCGAGGCGGTCGCTTACCTCAGTCACAAGCATGCGGGTATTGCCCTTCACGCGCACCGTCAGCGATGCCCGGCGGTCCGTACGCTCCGCAAGCTCTCGCTCAAGCCGCTGGAGCGCATTATTTTCATAGCAAGCAAGCACTTCGATTTCTTCCCGTATGTTGTAAGTACCTATTGGCACCGGCAGGCGCTCAATCCCCACCTCGCCGGTGGCGGTGTTCACGGTAGCCAGCGCGACAGTGCGAATCCCAATCTCTCTGCTGCCCAGCGCCAGCGGGGTGCCGGGATAGCAGAGCACAGTGTCGCCGCGGACGAATGACACGTGCTCGGAATGATACCCCCCGAACGCCACGTAGTTAGCCTCGATGTCATCAGTATCGGAGCCATAGATGGGGAAATACTCCTCGCCCCGCTCGCGGAAATCCTCGAAAAAAGCTGTTCTGCCGCCACCGAAATAAGTGCCGTGAACCAGGGTGACCAGAGGCGCCCCGGGGGCAAGGTACGTCTCGAGCTGGCTGCGCAGGGAGGAGTTTGCCACATAAGGAAATCCCACTATCTTGAGGTCTTCGTGTGTTACGAATGTAAAAGGTGCGCTGCTCAAGGGAAAAACGCTCATCCCATAGTCAACATCTTCATGGAATGCATCAGCGTCACGGTTGCCTGGCAGGATGAACTTCGGCAGGTCCGGCGCCTCATTGAAGATTTCCATGACCTTTGCCCGCATGCGAACTGCCTGCTCCTCGCTGTCGAACAGGTTGCCCGCAACAAGGAGAGCTGCCCCGCGCTCGCTGCACTTAACCACGAGCCACCGCAAAACCTCGACCGACTCCTCGCTTGAATCCCGCAGATTCAGGTCGGCTGTATGTATAAAGGCTACTTCCGGCACATCATCCCCAAATCAGTGGTTCTTCTTCACTATCTTGCGTTTGTACTCTTTGCTGACTGTTTGCAGGAAGTGGCGCTCTTTCTTGTTGAGGCTGTCAAGCCCTTCGCGAGAGACTTTCTCAAGCAATCTGTCAAGGTACTCCTCTCGTTCAGCCTCGGTGAAAGCGCCGATAATTTCCTTTCTCAGCCGCCAGCGGCTCCGCATCCGCTGCACTGCCGGCTCAACCCGGAATAAGCAGTATGCTACGGGCAGGGCGGCAAACTGGCCCAGGTACGCGAGGTCGCCCGGCCCAAAGCTCAGGCTGCAAAGCAGCATCGCGCCCATGAGCATCGCGCCGAGTTTAATCGTGCCCACCCTGTTGAAAAACGCCATGTAGGGAAAATATAGCATGCATATAAATGCAATGCCGGTCACTGCCGCCGGCGCAGATTCAAAGCTCCTCTCCGCCTGAATGAGCGAGCTTGCCAATCCGCCTGCAGCGCCGCATGTTAGGTAGGTGAGCATAAACCACGCCGCACCGAGTCTGCGGGCTACATAGGCGCCGAAGAAGTAGATTGTTAGACAGGCGAAAAGCAGTTGCAAAATGCCGGAATACAGAAAAGACGAACTCAGCACTCGCCACAGCTCGCCTTTCGCAATGGCGCCCATGTCAAAAAGGAGCCGGTTCATAGGGACGGATGAGTCCGCGGTAGAAGGCCTGTTTCCGTAACTGAACACAAATAGTACGACTGTGGCAGCAACAAGCAGCACGGTGACTTTGCTCCATCTCCCGCCCAGGCGTAAACGGAATCTGCTGAAGCGACCATAGCGTCCCATGCCCATA
>CAYWBA010000245.1:0-5057 GCA_964455955.1 uncultured Planctomycetota bacterium
ATATGCTCGTCAAGCCTCAGCTTGTAGCGTATGCTTTTTACCAGGTTCACAATAACAGCAGGGCTGGATTTCGTCGGCCAACTCTTGATATCGGAAATAACTTCTATCTTTCGGTCCTTTTCATGCTGCGGGAGGCCATTGTACTTGTAAAGGGTTTTCGAGTTTTCGGCGCTCTTTTTCATAATAATCTTGAGCGCGGTCGTCATTTGATTGTACTGCTTGGGCCAGGGAAAAGCCACGTACTTGCCTGCCACGCGACGGTGTTCTTCGAAGACTTTCTTCCACTCCTGCCGCCACTGCCTGTCAAGCCAGGCACGCCATGCTTCCTCGAGAAATTCGCCCGAGGGGTTGTAAAACTCGTTGGGTTTTTTGCGAAGGTACTTTTTCCACTTCTCAACATCAACAAGGAAGATATTATTGTTGTTCGGGTCCTGCCGAGGCTTGTCGTCCTTATCGAGCTTGTAAAAATCAGGCGCAAACTTAGCTCTGGCTATACCATACTTTGATTTCAGTTCTAAGAAAAGGCGCTCTGCCGCTCGTATTGTCTTGACGTAATAGTCCTTGACCTTGCTTTCCCCCTTCTCTTTATCATCTCTGGTTCCTACCGTGACATACTTGTTGCGGTAGGCCCTGGTCATTCCAATTTCCCCGAGTGCTTCTTTGATTGCTCTCCTGACCCTGCGCGACTGCCTGTGAGGCTTAATCTCAGCTTCAAGCTCGTAGTTTCCAGGGAAAAACTTCTTTCCTCCCCACATCACGGCCGAATCAAAAGTAGCTTCGAAACGGCCATTCATAATAGTGACATACTTTCTTGCCCCAGGCAGAGGCTCCTCGTGGAACCTCACAGAGACTACAGCACTTGTCTTGTCCGGGTATGTGCTTATGCCCTTAACGGTGAAAACCGGCCCTGCCGCCTTTTCCTTGACATCCGCGACCGTGATATCAAGCCGGGCAAGGGGGTTAAACTCGCCTGGCTTGCCGGTAGGCAGCCTGTCGCTCTCCGGGATTTCAGAGTCGCCCTTGCCCCGGCCATCTGCCGGGCCTTTTTTCTCCTGCGCCAGCACAAGGCCGCCCGCAAGAACAATAACCAGAGCGAACGTCGCCGCGAAAACCGCTTTCTTCTTCACATTCCTCTCCTATTCCACAATCTTCTCGAACAGGACTACCTCTTCCTTGGGCAGGTAATAGCTTATCTGTACAGAATCCAAAACAGGGCTTACAAGCGCCGCAGTATAGCTCCCAGGGTAGAGATGGCTCAATTTCACCCTGTAGGTCACCTTTGCAGAGCCTGTAACAGGGTCGCGGAGAATCTCATCGTTGACACCCGGCTTTATCTCCCGCCCTGCCGCATCCAGCGCAACCACCTCGACGCCCGGCGTCCCCCCATCGCGAAGTATCTTTTCCGCAGTCCCGCCGCCACCGCTTGAGCACACCAAGTCAACAACCCGGGGGCCTGAAGCAGCGGGGCCAGGGCTTTCAGGTCTATTGCAATACTTGGTAGGTGCATACGCAGTGTATTCAATAGCCCGGAACTTCACCCTGTCAATACCCGGCGGGAACGGTATTGTAATACTGTTCTCGTATTCGCCGTTATCATCAAACCTGCCAGGCGTATCGCCAATGGTAAGGTTGTTTGTCTTGTAAGTAATAAAGCCGTCAATAGTGGCGTTGGCAAACGCCTCGACCGTCTTACCCAACTTGAACAGCCCGTCCGAAGTATATCTTTGCTTGCGGTATATTCTGCCAACATACATCGCGTCCTCGGGGTCAACCTGGTTAATCACCACGGGCTTTGGGGGCGAGCCTGTAGAAGGGTACAAATCACCAACAGGCTTGCCGTCAATAAGAAGCCTCAGGCAGCATGTTGATTTTGCCATTTCATTAGTATTTGCTGACGCGTCGTCCCAGGTGATGAAGACATGGTGCCACTCTCCGGCTTTCCACCCGCCCCAGTTGCCCTGGTTAGCAAAAATCTCAGCCCTTGCGCGGATTGGTGGAAGCCTGTAGTCCGCGGGCAGATCCAAATCTTGGTGCGGCAGAGGCCTGCCTATGGGATTATCCTTGTCGGGCCTGTAAGGCCTGTCCTCAGGATACTCCGGATACGAATCCGGGCTGTCCGGGTCGAAATCGCCCCCGTCGCCGGTATCAGTCGGGTAGAGCTCATCAGCGCCGTGATAAAAAGCTTCGAAATGAACCCGTACCAGCCTGAGTGAGCCGTCCGTGTTCTTGAAGAAGAACATTTGCGTGCCACCGACATAACCGGGCGGGTCTCTCTTGTCTGCTCCCGAGCCGGCGTCACGCTGCCTGATGGTGGAAACAAAAAGGTAGCCTGAAAATACCTTGGCGTCAGAGTCGAATTCCGGCTTTATCCAGAACTCTATGCCCCCGGCGTACATGGGAACGTTTACTTCTCCCTGACTCGGCTTCTCGTCCTTCTTCTTATTAGTACTTTCGTAGCTGCCGAAGGTGCCGGGTGTGGCAGCAGCAGCCCTGTAGCGCAGTTTCTGGACGCGGGACCTAAATGCGGAGATATAGAAACCGTCAGGGAATATATCACTCTTTTCGGGCCTGTTCTCGAACTTGTAAGATGAAGCGTTACTATCCGGCTTGTACTGCAAAGCAGTAACGGGGTTTGTCTCGCCGTACGCAATTGAAAGTTCATCTCCCGTTACGTACTTCTCCTGGTCAAACCTGACTGCCAGGAGCTTCTCGTTCCCCCCGCCGGAAGCGGCGTAACCGCCCTCCGAGGAAGGGTCCATGGGGTCATCAAGGGGACGCAGTTGTATGTATCCTATGTTTCGGTCGCCCTTTGTGTCGAACGCGCGGACATTGTCGGGGAAGGAGGTTATTTCATCCTTGTCCTTTTCCTCCGCCAGTTCGAAGTCACTCTGCGAGGTGTGAACTATGGTTTCAAAAAGCTTCACGACACTGCGCACCTTGGCTTCTGCAACCACACCGCCTTTGGTGTCAAGAACCCGGCCCAGAGAGGTTATTTCAAAGTAACCCATTGAAGAGAAACAGAACTCCGTGGTGTCCGCACGCTTCTTCAGGAGTGTCTGGTTGGGGGGGTCGCACCTGCAGAGGCCGTTCTTGTCCACAATCAGGCGTATGGACACATTCGGGTTGTAATGGTTGATTCTGGCATTCGGGTTGAAGTTCGCTTTCAACATGTCCCGGGCCGCCTGCTTGTACCAGTCCCTGAAATGCGTCTCGTTGCGGTTGTCTGTAATATTGCCTGTGTAGACGGGCAAGTTTGAAGACACGTTGTCGTCCGTGTCAATAAAGTATTCAAAATCCGTATGCGACTCAAACTCCCTCCCGCTGCGCCTGTCAATAATAGCCTTTGCTATCGCCTCGGCCTGCCGCTTTGTGATAGGATCGATGTAAACGAACTCGATGGCCTCATTTATTGAGGTTTCTTCCACCTGGCCGGTGGGAAGATTAGTATCGCCCGCCCCGATAGGCTCCCGAACAGCAAGTGTAGTCCCGACATAACGCCCCCGGCCACCAATCCCCTGCAGGCATGCTATCAGAACTTCCTCGGTCGCAGTGTTTATGTTTACCGGTGCGCGAGGCTCCGGCAAGCACTGCCCTGGAACAGAAGTGGCCTCGGGCACGTTATTGTAATTGCCGCCGGCAGCCCTCTCGTTTATCCAGGAATTGGCTGTAACGTAATCCTTGAAAATATTGAACTTCTCCAGGCCAACCTTGTCCGCATCGAGCGTGTCTTTCTTGCGCTCGCTTTCCTGGAACAGCTCAAGAAGCTGCATCTTCGAAGAAAACTTCTGGTTGGCCAGCGAGTCACGGAACTCGCATATCGCCTCGGCCTTGGCAGACCCGCCATACTCGAGGTTCGTAAGAGGGTTGTCCACCGCCTTTTTCTCAGCAATAGCAGCAGCCAGGTTTTCAAGCATCTCAGGCAGTGTTCCCTGCCGGCCATTGAGGTTTATCTGGCTTGCGCAGTCTATTACCTTGGTCTTGTAGATACTTCCGTCGGGCGCGTACGGTCCGCCGAACTTTCCTTCATAAGACGGGTTATCTGCTTCTTCAATCGGCGTGCCTGCCGCGAGGTCGCCGTTCTTGTCCTTGTACACCCATGGGTCGTCTATCGAATCGTAGTGATTGCCGCTGGCGGTGTCGCTCAGGCAGACAACAACATGCGACTGGCCGCTTTCTGCAAGCAGCTTGGCGCGTATCATATCAATGTAATTGGCTGATGCGTCGCCTTCCAGCTTCATCAGCCGCGCGAAGGTTACGGCCATGATAGACATGAGCGCTAATATGCCCATAGCTACAATAAGCATGCTGCCCCTGCTGTTCCCGCTCCGGGATTCCACCAGCCGTTCCATGATTTCTCCCCTCAGGTACCCTGTCAAAATTCCTTCGTCTTTTCAGATAGTAAAGACGGGGCAGAAACTGCGATAGTTGCATTAATTTTATTATACACCAAAAAAAAGGGCCAGTCCAGATACGGACCGGTCCCTTTGTCAAATACTGCCGGTGCCTTACTGTGAAACCTCCCTGTAGTGCCCGTCGTTCATATCCGCAAGCTCAATGAGGAACTTGCGGCACCTGTCGTTCAACGGGGAGCTGGCGTTAGAACTCCAGGCGCTGTCCATGCCCATTCCAAGCGTGTTTATGATGTGGCGCTCGATGTTGTCGGCCGTAACCTTGACCTTGGTCAGCTCCATGCACTCCTCTACCCTCTTTACACTAGGCCAGTAGCAGACGCCCAATATGTAGTTGGGCGCGCCGTCGGTCAGCAGGAAGATAGTGGTCCTCTTCTTCTTGCCTGGACCGGGGCCGGCAGCAGGCCCACCACCACCAGTTCCCGCCAGCTTGATCCCCGCAGCCATGGCATCATATATGTTGGTGCCGCCGTAGGCGTTATGCGTGGCAAATTCTATCTCTGCCCACATTGTCGCTTTCTTCTTGTTCTCAGGTGTGGCAGGTACAATCTGCTTGGTAGATGGCCATACAGATATCTTGTCTCCTCCGGTGTATGCGTAGCCTACAATACCGAACTTCATGTCCTCGGAAAGGTCGTTGATGCACTT
>CAYWBA010000246.1:0-5026 GCA_964455955.1 uncultured Planctomycetota bacterium
GACGCTGCAAAGCTGGAACAACAGATACCTGCGACTTGCGGACCAGGCGTACAAGGAAGTCGTAGCGAAGGCGAACAGGAAGGTTGACATGCAGGATTACGATGCGGCTCTTGGAGAAATGGACAAGTTCCCCGAGCTGCTGACAAAGAGGGGCCCGTTCAGCCAGAGGGTCGAGCAGTACAAGAAGGCGATTGAGGCGTACAGGGATGCGCCCCAATTAGCCCACGACACAATCAAAGAGGCTGAGAAGCTTATCGGGAACAAGGAATACGACAAGGCGCTTGAAGTCTGCGACAGGTATTTCAGGTCGGAGAGGACAAAAAGCCCTGCAGTATATATTGTTATCAACAAGCACATCTCGATTCTGGAGCGTATTCTCAACGAGATGATTAAGAAAAGCGAATACGACAATGCTCTGGGGAGAATAGAGCATTACCAGAAGGTGTACGGATCGGGCTCGCAGTGGCACAAGGATTTTCTTGACGAGAAGACGCGGGAGATTGAAGAGCTGAAGGGAGGCGGGTAACCGTTCCGTAGCCGAAGGATTCTGCTGTTTTCGAGTTGACCCGTTAAGGGAGCCGGACATCCCGGTCCCGGACAACAGGCGGCAGAGCGGATTTGCACCGAAATCTGTTCGCGATGACCGCGAGGTGGGTTATGCAGGCAAGGACATCGCGCTTATATTTTTCACTGGTGCATCGTGACAGCGCTTAGCTATTTCACAGCAGGAGAATCGCACGGCAGGGCTATTATCACCGTGGTCTCCGGTTTCCCCGCCGGGTACAAGGTTGATGTGGAAGGCGTAAGCCGCGACCTCCAGTTGCGGCAGGGGGGGTACGGGCGGTCTTCCCGGCAGGAAATCGAGGAGGACAGGGCGGAATTTCTATCAGGCCTGCGCCGGGGGGTAACGCTGGGGAGCCCGATAGCGATTGCGATATTCAACAGGGATGAGCGGATTGACGATACTGCCGGGGAAAGCGTCCCGCGGCCGGGACACGCGGAGCTTGCGGGCGCGTTCAAGTATGGCACTTACAACGTGCGTGAAATCAGCGAGAGGGCGAGTGCACGGGAAACTGCGGGTCGTGTTGCGGCAGGCTCGCTTGCAAGGCAGTTCTTGAGCGAGCTCGGCGTCGAGGTTGTGGGATTTGTAAAGCAGATAGGTAGCACTGCCTGGTCCGGCGGGTTGGGCGAGCCTGGGAAGCTTCGTGAGGAGCGCGACAGGTCGGCTGTCTACTGTCCGGATGATTCTGCTTCAAATGAGATGGTGGCTGAAATTGACAGCGCGGCAGGGCAGGGCGACACCCTGGGCGGTGTGGTGGAAGTGGTTGCGCGCGGGGTTGTGCCCGGGCTTGGGAGCTGCATGAGCTGGCAGGAGCGGCTCGACGGCCGGCTTGCGCGCGCAGTTATGAGCATACAGGCGGTCAAGGGGGTGGAAATAGGCGCGGGCTTTGAAGCTGTCAGGATGCGGGGCACGGAGGCGAGCGACCCGATTCTGTGGGGCGGAGGCAGGATTGAGAGGCTCTCAAACCACGCGGGCGGGCTGGAAGGCGGCATGACCAACGGGGAGGACGTGGTTGTGCGTGCCGCATTCAAGCCGATTCCCACCACGAAGCGGCCTGCGGCGTCGGTGGACTTGAAGACCGGCGAGGAGGTGGAGCGGGAGTGGGAGCGCTCCGACGTATGTGCTGTTCCCGCTGGCGCGATAATTGCGGAGAGTGTGGTTTCTTTCGAGATTTTGGGAACGTATTGCCTGAAATTTGGGGGAGACAGCGTTTCCGAACTTAAGTCAAACCTGGACAGGTACATTGAAAAAATAGAAAATTTTTGCAAGAAATCGTAAAAAATCTGCGACTTTAGTATTGACGTTTGCCTAAGTTTTGATAAGCTAAAGAACTTTCGCGCTAGCGTAGCTCAATGGTAGAGCTCCCGCCTTGTAAGCGGGTGGTTGGGGGTTCGACTCCCTCCGCTAGCTTTACAGGGAGAAGCTGGGGAGATTCCCGAGCGGCCAAAGGGGACAGACTGTAAATCTGTTGGCGATGCCTTCGCAGGTTCGAATCCTGCTCTCCCCACTTTGATAAGGGGTTGCAGAGAGCATGGTTCTCTTTTGGGCCTGCAAATATAGGGCATGAGAGGCGTTATTAAATGCGGCCGTAGCTTAATGGTAAAGCCCTAGCCTTCCAAGCTAGTCATGAGGGTTCGATTCCCTTCGGCCGCTTGTGAGTAAACTGGAAGGGCGATTGGGTTTGAAGCCCCTGCTGGCGTAGCTCAGTCGGTAGAGCACTTCCTTGGTAAGGAAGAGGCCATGGGTTCAAGTCCCATCGCCAGCTTGTGGAAGGGTTGCGGGGTACGCTGAGTCAACACAGGGGTTTTTGGATAGACGCTTGAGGTTAACTTGAGTCAGGGAAACACGGACGGATATTTCGGGGTCGTTTAGGAGGATAGTAATGGCAAAGGAGAAGTTTGAGAGGAGCAAGCCTCACCTGAATATCGGGACCATTGGTCACATTGACCATGGTAAGACGCTGCTCACTTCAGCGATAACCAAGCTGCTTGCTGCCCAGGGCATGGCCAAGGCCAGGGAGTATGCGGACATAGCCAAGGGCGGTACAGTTCGCGACGCGAGCAAGGTTGTGACAATCGCGGTGGCACACGTCGAGTATGAAACAGAGAAACGCCACTATGCTCACATTGACTGCCCCGGTCACGCTGACTACATCAAAAACATGATTACTGGTGCAGCCCAGATGGATGGGGCTATTCTGGTTGTTGGCGCAGACGACGGCCCCATGCTCCAGACCAAGGAGCACGTGCTTCTCGCAAGGCAGGTGGGCCTGCCGGCCATAGTAGTTTTCGTAAACAAGACCGACCTTGTGGATGACCCCGAGCTTTTAGAGCTTATTGAAGTCGAGCTTCGCGAGCTTCTTGACAAGTATGAATTCCCGGGCGATGAGATTCCGATTGTCAAAGGGTCGGCGCTCAAGGCCATAGAGTGCGGCTGCGGCAAGAGGGAATGCGAGTGGTGCGGCCCCATAGGGGAGCTGCTTGACGCGGTTGACGAGTACATACCGGAGCCGGTGCGCCAGATTGACAAGCCGTTTCTCTTGCCGGTTGAGGATGTGTTCTCAATCGAGGGCCGTGGTACTGTCGCAACAGGCAGGGTAGAACGCGGCAAGGTCAAGGTCAGCGAAGAGATTGAAATTGTCGGGCTTGCCGAGGAGTCGCGCAAAACTGTCTGCACCGGTGTCGAGATGTTCAACAAGACACTCGACGAAGGGATTGCCGGTGACAACATCGGCGTGCTTATGCGTGGCATCAAGAAGGATGAGATCCGCAGAGGCCAGGTGCTTGCGCACGTGGGCAGCATTACACCACACAGGAAGTTCAACGGGCAGGTCTACATACTGTCCAAGGAGGAAGGCGGCAGGCACACGCCCTTCTTCTCGGGATACAGGCCGCAGTTCTACTTCCGCACAACCGACGTAACCGGCTCTGTTACCCTGCAGGAAGGCGTGGAGATGGTAATGCCGGGCGACAATGTCGAGTTAAGTGTTGAGCTGATACAGCCTATAGCTATGGAAGAGAACATGCGGTTTGCTATCCGCGAGGGCGGCAAGACTGTGGGCGCCGGTGTTATCTCCAAGATAAACGAGTAAGCGGCCGGTGGCACCGGCTCCAGAAGGTGGAGGCGTATGCGCGAATATGTGAGCCTTGAGTGTACGAACTGCGGGAACCGCAACTATCGTACACAGAAACAATCGCGTGGCGGCGGGAAGCTGAGCTTGAAGAAGTACTGCAAATACTGCAGAGCTCATACGCTGCACAAAGAGAAGAAGAAGTAACCACAAGCCTTTCGGTCTGGAGCTTTAAGTTGGCACAGGTCAGTAGCTCAATCGGCAGAGCACCGGATTCCAAATCCGACGGTTGGGGGTTCGAGTCCCTCCTGACCTGTTAGTTGCGCAAGGCGTTCAGAAGAACAGGTAACAGGGATGTTTGAAATATACAAGCGAGGGCAGGGGAAGACCTCGAGGTACTTGGCGGCGGGTTCCGTAGGCGTGCTCAGCCTGTTTGGCTGCTATTCGCTCTACAACTATCTGAACGTTAGAGGGAGCCTGCAAAAGCTTATCCTCTTTGTAGTGCCCGGGGTTGAGCTCGATGTTAATCTGCCCTTTCTTGTTTCGTTCGGCTTTTTTGCAGGGCTTATGATTTTGCTCTATGCGCTTCTGAACAAGCCCAAGATTGGGGATTTTCTGATAGAAACAGAGCTTGAGATGAAAAGAGTCTCGTGGCCGGTCCGTTCGGAGCTTATAGGGTCCTCCACCATTGTGATAATAACTGTGGTGATCCTGGCCGTAATAGTTATGGTCTTTGACCTGGCCGTACAGGCGTTCATGCGGTTGATTTACAGCATCGGTTAGTCACATGAGTAAGAAGTGGTTCGTCCTGCGGGTTCAAAGCGGCAGGGAAGACTCGGTCAGGGAGTCGCTGACCAAGCGCGTCCAGGCGCTTAAGCTGGACGATTTGATTGCCCGCGTGATTGTGGCTACGGAAAGAGTCTCGGAGATAAAGGGCGGCAAGCGCAGGGTCTCTGAGCGCAAGATATATCCGGGATACATAATGGTCGAGATGGAAACCGATGAGAACGGTCGTATTCCTGAGAAGGTCTGGTTCGCAATTAAAGAGACGCCCGGGATTGGAGACTTTGTCGGCTCTCGCAGCAAGCCGATTCCCATGAGGGAACACGAGGTCATCAGGCTTCTTGACTCAATGGAGGAAAAGGAAGAGAAACCCAAGATAAAGATAGGTTTTCGCAACGGCGACAGCGTGCGGATAAAAGAAGGCCCGTTCGAAAACTTCGACGGGTATGTCGAGGAAGTGAACCCTGCCAAGGGGCTGGTGAAGGTTATCGTGACTATTTTTGGTCGCGCCACCCCCATAGAGCTTGAGTACTGGCAGATAGAAGCGATTTGACGCGAGGCGGTTTGTAATGGCCAAGGAAATAAAGGTCTAGATTAAGCTGCAGATACCC
>CAYWBA010000247.1:0-5009 GCA_964455955.1 uncultured Planctomycetota bacterium
TTTAACCTTCAACTTTGAACCTTTAACCCTTCTTCCACACTATTATACGCTTTCAAAGCCGGAATGTTAGCTAAAATCCGGGAAAAATCCGGAAGAAATTGATGCAGATTTGGTATTCCGCGCCGGTTGAGACGTGGGGCTTGCTACTTGTTCTTCTCGTACCACTGCTTCCACTTGTCGTAATCTCTGCCGAAGTCCTGCTTGGTTATTTTCTTCAACGCCTCTGCGGCACGCTGGCGAATGAAGCTGTCTTCGTGCTTGAGTGCTTCGACCAATGGATTGATCCCCTTTTCACCTGCTATGACTAGCGCACTTATAGCCGCCAAGGGTTTCGTATCACTGCCACCCGCGTCTTTGAGAACGTCCGTAAGTGCCGCAATAGCCGTTTCGTTTCCGATTTTCGCCAATGCTATCGCGACTTGCTGACGAACTGCCCCGTCTTCCGAATCATTCTGCAAGACGGCTATGAGAGCGGGCACCACCTTGCTATCTCCTATATTGCCTAATGCTTGTGCACTATAAATACGCACTTCCCTATGTTTGTCTCGCAGAGCTGAGATCAGCGCTTGGATCGCCTTGTCGCTACCTATTTTGCCTAATGCCTCGGCGGCACAGCGCCGGACCTTGTAGTTGCTATCATTCAAGGCTTTGATTAGAGGCTGTACTGACATCTGATCGCCAATTTCACCCAATGCTTCCGTTGCACCTGAACGTATCTTAGCTTCTCTGTTGTTTAAGGACAGGATAAGAAGCTTAGTGGCAGGCTTACCTATTTTTGCCAGAGCTTTAATCGCAAAAAACGCATTTTCTTCGGCGCTATCTCCCAGAGTTTCGATCAGGGGTCCAACAGCTCTTGCGTCACGGATTTCGCCCAGCGCAACCACAGCAGTACCGCGTACAAAGTCGTCACTGTCTTTTAATAACACGATGAGTGGTTTAACAGCTCTCTCGTCACGCAACTTGCCCAACACGTCTGCGGCATGAGAGCGAACGAAGGCATTCTCGTCACGCAGCATGTTTATGAGAGGTGATACCGATTCGCTATCCGCGATTTGTCCCAGTGCGTCTATGGCCACAAAACGCACTTGCGGTGCGTTGTCTGTCAACGCATGTACAAGCCCCTTTAGTGCTCTCTTACCTCCAATTCTACCCAACGAGTACACGGCAGCCATACGTACACGGGGGCTTTTGTCTTTTGAAGCTTCGACCAAAGGCGTAACTGCTTTCGTATCTTCAGTCTTTCCTAGTGCGTATGCCGCATTACAACGGGTTCTGGCATCTTTGCTCTTTAGACGATCGAGGAGTTCGTGTGTTGCCAGTTCCTGATTTTCTCTCTTTTCTTGACCGCTCAGCGTCTTGGAAGGGGGAGGAGCCTGTTCGCCACAGGCAATTGATAAAAACAGAATGGTAAGCATAGAAAAGCTGATTTTGCGCATGACCTCCTCCTAAGGACGCGTTACTATTGCTTTCAGCGTATTTCAAGGAAATCTAGGGACACCCATAACCGTCACATGTCAAGGCCCTTTTTCTAAAGAGCAAAGTCTTTAAGACGCGTATTTATAGACACCCATTCGCGCCGTCCAGGCTCTCATGAACCTGTCGCGCATTTTACTATTCACCGGCGGGGCGCCCAATCACATTAACAGCGCAGCCTCTCGCTCGCCAGTCCCCTAGAACGGGCCGTCCCCGCCTGCATTAACGTGTCCTTTACCATCACCCGGCGTTCCGCCGATGCCAGATCCTGAGCCGTTTCCAGCATATCTCGGCAAGTTTTCTCGCCACCGCCACCCGCGCTATCTTCGAAAACTTCTTGTGCTGGTCTACGCCAACGTGTAACATTTCTCGGCCTCCTTTCCTGTTGCTTTTTACAACCAGGATTGTACTGCGCTTACGCACAGTACGGGAGGCTTTTCATAAGTATCTAAATATCTTCTTTGCGTTTCTCTGCGTCTCTGCGGGCGTGGGTAAGAAAAAAGCAAAAAAGCTCTCACTCAAATGTCACAGATAAAGAAAGAAAGGAGAGAGTAGAACAGTAGAGCAGTGAAAATCTCCTGTCAACTATCTACTGCTCTACTTACTTGAAAATGGGAGATTTTCACGGGGGGCCTCTTCTGCCGCCGCCGGGCCTACCGCCGCCGCGGTTTTTACCCCACTTTTCCCACTCGTCGAGCAGGCGGCGCAGCTCTTCCGCGCTCCCGCAGGCTGAGACCCTATCGGCCATCCTTTCGACTGCGCGTTTACCGCCCCACTTGGGAAGCTTTTCCGCTCCGTCTGCGATTTTTCTAAGTCTCTTCAGGTCGTCATTGTTAACGCCCTTTATCTTCTTGGCTTTGTCAAGCAGGCGTCTCACGCTGTCACTGGCGCCCTTGTAGGGGTCGCCCTGGGCAACTCTGTCCGGTTTTTTCTTTGGGGTCCCGTGTTGTTTGCGAAGCTGTTCTTCTACCCATTTGGGGTCGAGAGTTCCTGTTATTTTGATGTTGGTGAACAACACATTTGACTGATAGGCTCTTACACCGGCAAGGCCGCGGTTCCAGGTGCCGTCACTGCCCTGAAGGTACTGCTGGCCGTTGAAGTACATGGTAAGGGTTTTGCCTTCCTTAACCAGTTTCACGGTATAGGCGGTACGGGGCTTAACCATTTTCTTTCCGTGCTCTTTGGATGGCTCCCACTTTTCGAGCCTCTTCACGCTGCCTTTTTTACCGAAGTGTCTGCGGTACGCGACGTTGTTATTACCGCGGCCGAAGGTCTTGTTCCGCCAGTCGCGGTCGCCGACCTGGCAGCTGGCGGCAAACACGTACATGCCCTTCTCGTTGGCGCAGAGGACGCCCATGACATTTTTGGGTTGAATTGGAATAGCGCTGAACTCGAGTGTTACATCACCCACCAGTGGGCCTTTCCATGTAAAGGTATGGTCACCTCTTCCATTAAGCATGAAGTGTTTCCCGTTTTTGACGACAGCCCATTCCGGGGCGTCCTCGTACTTAAAATTCCTTTTCCTGGTCCAGGAGAAGAGATTTTGTATCATTTCCTTTTCCGTGATTGGCTTGCCGCCTATTATAAAATCTTTCAGTTGTTCCGGCTTGCTGAAGTCGTAAGTGAATCGGTAGCCGTTTCGGACCTTCTCCCACTTTTCGGCGTTGAAGAGGGCGGCGATTTCGTCCTTTTTGGATTCTTTTACCGGGGCAGGGGCCTGGGCAAGCCTGGTCCGGCCGTCGCTGAGCCAGGCTGCTATCTCTTTGCGTTTTTGCTCGTCAAGGAACTCGGCGCTGGCGAATTCGCTGCTGAGCAGGCGTTCAGAGATTTCCACCGCCTCTCTGTAGTTTTTTCTGTTGTGCGCCAGCTTGGCCTGTTTGTAGAGCCTTTTCGCTTCGCGCTCTGTGACAATTTCTCCGACTACCGGTCTTAGGGCCTCGACCTTGTCGTAGCATATAGCGTATTTGGGGTCTCCGGGTTCGAGGACTTTACGCGCCCGCCCTTCGCCGCCAGACCACTTGCGGCCGCTTAGCTTATCCAGGTGTTTGAGAGCTTCCGCGAAGTTGCCGTCGTAGAGGTGGAGGAGATAGTTTTTTCTTTCGGGTTCGAATGCAAGTTCGGGGGAGCCTGCGATCAGGCGGATAATCTCTGAGACGGGGAACTTGTCTATTGTCAGTACAATCATCTCGCTGTATCTGTCTTTATCTTCCGGATACAGGGCGAGGTACTGTCCTATTGGCTTCACTTTGCCCCGGACAGGTTTTTCATGTTCTTTAAGCTTCAAGGATACAAGTACTGGCGATTTCACGAGTTCTTTAATCTCTTTGTCAAAGACAGCCTTAACCCTTTCGAGGTGAGCCAGGTCGGCCTTCTCAAGCTCGACAAAGCTCCTTATTTCGGAGAAGATCTGTTTCTCACCCATGTACCTGACCGCCTTGGCGGCGCGCTTGAGGTCCATTTCCATGGTGTGTGCAATTGTCTGCCGGTAGAAGTCGTCGAGCATGGAGAACAGGTGCTGGCGTTCTCTATTTTTTTCCTCGGCGGCGATTTTGGTCTCTATCTGGTGGATTCTCTCAGATGCTTCCTCCTTCATGGAGCTTGTGCCATACTGGGCGACCTTTTCCAGCACCCTTATTGCGCCCTCCGGGTCGCCGCTTCTCAGCTTCATGTCGGCAACCCTCGTGTCGCGGGAGAACTTCAAGTTACGTTCGCTCTTGAACTTCGTGCTGAGGGAGCCGGCCAGGTCGGCGACGTCGGTGCCGGCGTATTTGGCCTCGAACTCTTCCAGCAGTGCAACAGCTTTCTCGTAGTTTCCGGCCTTTCTCAAGGCGTTAGCCTCTTCGGAAGCGTCTGCGTAAGCCTTTTGGAGCTTGTTAATTATATTGTCGCGCAGAGTCTGCGACTTTTGCGCGTACTGGGAGGTGGGATATCCGGTCATGATAGCTTCGAGGCGTTGAAGCTGCTCGGTATAGCCCTCGGGGAACTCTGTCATGAGCTTTAGGAGGGCATCGAACTCCTTTTTCGCATCCAGTTCGAGAGAGTCTTCTTTCGCAATCTCAGGTTTTACATGTCGGGGTTTGGGCACAGGGGGTATTTGTTTGCGATGGGTGTCAGCCACATGGCGTGGTTCTGGAGCCTGGCTGACCTCCTGCGACGGGCGGAGGGCCAATATCAGGCTTACAACGATAAGCACGCCGGCGGCAGCCGCGGCCAGCCAGAGGATGTTGCTCAGCTTTTTCTCCTGCGCGGCTGGTGCGAGGCGTTCGCGGTGCGCCAGGGCCGACCTTACCGAACGCGGCTTGGGCGCCGGGGTCGCCGTGGCGTAGGTAAACGGCCTGCTGCGGGTGCGCGCAAGCTCGTCTATCAGCTCAGATGCTGTCTGGTGCCGGTCGGCCGGGTCTTTGGCCATCATTTTCGATATTATCCTTATGAGCTGCTTGGGCACGCAGTTGTAATGGTCATCGGTGAATTCAAGCTCGTCATGGATGACAGAGGCCATAATCTCCATTGCGCTGTTGCCGTCGAAGGGTTTTTCG
>CAYWBA010000248.1:0-4654 GCA_964455955.1 uncultured Planctomycetota bacterium
CCGCCGGAGTAACACTCGTATCGCTTACGGAGGCGGCAGAATCTGCACCTGATACCGATGTGTCGTTGACCGTGGCGCTTGAATCGGCGGGAGTTGCGGAACTATCCGCCATCTGCGCGCCACTCGCCGCGTTGAACGGGATTTCGCCATCGCTGCCCAGTTTGAGAACCCAGGAATCGTAACCACCGGCGCCAAAAGAGTCTGTGCCTCCCGCCACAATATACCCGCCCTCTGTTGTCTGCTGGATTGAACGTGCCAGATCAGTGTTTGCGCCGCCGTAAGTTTTCTGCCACTGGACTGCGCCGGCACTGTCCAGTTTGAGAACCCAGAAATCGCCACTGCCGGCGCCAAAAGACCATGTGTATCCCGCCACAATATACCCGCCATCTGTTGTCTGCTGGATTGAATCTGCGAAATCCTCGCTTGCGCCGCCGTAAGATTTCGCCCAGGGCGGCGGGACAACTGCGGAAGGCAGCTCAGGCTTGTCCTTCAGGTCTGTACAACCGCAAACGCATCCGAGGATTATGATAGAGAGCAGAAACCCCTGCGTAGCTTTGAGCTTTAACATGCTTTTCCCCCTTGCATGTGTGTTAGAGTGTATCTTTATAATATAGCCCGGGATTGGGCAATCGTCAAGCCCGGATGTGTCTTAGTCACGCAAAAAGCGCCGCTACGGGCGGCTATCAGTTCCAGTGCGTCAGGGCCATTACGAGGAAGAAGGAGTAGAAGGCGACGCAGGCGATGACTGCGATTTGGCGCCAGAGGGGCGGCCTGATTTCTTTTGGCAGGAAGCGGCGGTTGACCACAAGCAGGTGGATACCGGATATGGCGAATATCAGGGCGCCGATATTAGCGCCGAGGATAATTAGGAAGAATGGCCTTGCGAGCCAGATTGCGACAGAGCCCCAGATGGCGAAAGCGAGCAGGAGTACGTAGTAGAGGAATTTGACATCCCCGCCGCGCCACCGGCGGACGCGGGAGGATGCTGACCACAGTATGTCAGTGACTGTGCGGGTGAAGCCGTCAACAATGCTGATTTGCGTTCCGAAGAGAATCCAGAATCCGACAAAGAGGGTAAGGAACCAGAGCACGTTTCCGCCCAGCTCTGCGAGGTATTTTGCCTGGTAGCTGCCTGCTGCGAGGCCTGTTAAATCTGTTCCGTGCGGTATGATGGCGTTGGCTGCAAGCACGGGCAGGAACATGCCGGCAAGGCAGCCGATTACGAATATAATGCCCTGGTCAACAAAGAGGTATTTCCACCATACCTTCCAGCGGGCGATGTTCTGCTCTGTCGGGGGGAAGACATTTCCGACGTGTGAGAGGGTGGCTTTTTTGCCGGAGGCGACAGCAGGGATGAACCCGACTGTCTTTCCCATACCGAAGCCTTTGTCACGAATCCAGTTTGTAATCCACAGGTTGCCGAGCCCGCCGCCGCCTGAGAATGCTGCGAAGGCAGCGAGTATTTTCCAGTCAACGCCCTGCCCGCCTTTCGGGAGATAGCCGAAATGGAAAAAGCCTGCGAAGGTCTTGCCCCAGAGCCCGGCCGGGGCGAGCCAGAAGCAGATAACAAGGAGGTAACCGACAACAAAGAGGATGATGCACGTAGAGAGTATTTCAAGAGTGCGTTCAATCCGGCCGCCGAAAGTCACTATCAGGATGGTGAGCAGGAAGGTAGCCATGCCGAGGTAGCGGACAGTATTTATATCAGCGCTTTCGGGCAGGTGGCCCCAGAGTGCTGCGAAGAGGGCGCTTGCGGAAAGGGCGGCCCATCCGGGCCAGCCGACGTTGAGGATTCCGAGGATGACGTAGAACGGGCCCCACAACTTCGGTCCCGGCTTTGTTCTCATCAGCCCTGTGAATATCGGCTCGCCGGTGTAGAGGGTATAGCGGGCGAACTCCATGTTGAGGATTGACTGCAGGATAACTGCGACAAGGGTTATCCAGAGGAGGTTAACAGAGTACTTTATGGTGACGCCCGGGCCGAGCAGCCACTCGCCGCTCCCGAGGCAGAGGCTCACCGCTATTGCCCCCGGGCCGACTATCATGATAATGTTTCTCAGCCTGAACGGCGGGGGCTTCGGCATGTCCTGCCTGCCCCACTGGGGCAAGGCGCCGGCATCTATTATCTTATCATCAGTTGAGTTGCCATTGACTTGCACGCGTTAACCTCCATCACTTTTTAAGATGGTTTTGAAGGGTTTCTGAACTTACGTTGAGATTACTTTTCTTTGCCCTGCAAGTCAAACGCAAATTCCATTTATGATGCTCTCCCGGCAAATGAACTGGCTAAAAACCGGCCCCGCCGGTACAATAGGAAGCAGGCAGCGTGAGGAACTGGAACAAATGAGTCGCCCGAAAGCATTACTGGCCTGGAGCAGCGGGAAGGACTCCGCCTGGGCGCTGGAGGTGCTCAGAGACTCGGGTGAGGTTGAGGTGGCGGGCCTGCTCACCACTATCACCGGGCCGTTTGACCGGGTCTCCATGCACGGCGTGCGCTCAGAACTGCTTGAAGCGCAGGCGGAGCGCCTGGGCCTTCCCCTCCGGCGAATACTTATCCCACACCCATGCTCAAACGATGCGTATGAGACGGCCCTGCGAGACGTTCTCCTGAGCGCGAAGTCCGGGGGCGTAAGCTGCGTGGTGCATGGCGATATCTTCCTCGGGAGCGTGCGCGCATACCGGGAAGAGAAGCTTGCCTCTATCGGCATGAGCGCGCTCTTTCCTCTCTGGGGGCGTGATACAGGCGAGCTTGCGGGCGAGATGATTGAAGGGGGGCTGCAGGCCTACGTGACCTGCATTGACCCGCGCAAGGTGCCGCGCGAGCTTGCGGGCAGGCTGTTCGACAAGGAACTCCTCGCCGCCCTCCCGGAGCACGTTGACCCGCTTGGCGAGCGGGGCGAGTTTCACACTTTCGCATTTGACGGCCCGATGTTCCCTGCCCCCATCCGGGTGAGGCCCGGTCAAACTGTCGAGCGCGAAGGCTTTCTCTTCACCGACCTGGTGTCATCCTGAGCGCGCCGCGGGCGGCGGGCCTGGCGATGGCGGGACGCGCTGAACGAGTGGCTATTTCTCCTGCTTGGGGATGTGGAAGAGGTTTGAGGCCGGTATTGCCGTCGTTCTTCTCAATTTCTTGTCTGGCGGCGCCCACATAAGGCTTATTTGAGCTCTTCCCTTGTGTTCATAATACTCTATCTTGATGCGGTGGTAACCTTTCTTGAGCTTGACTTCCCTCTGCATGTTGGCGGCCGTCCTGCTGGTCCAGGCGTTGATAACCTTCTTGCCCGCAATCCACATTCGCGCACCGTCGTCTGAAGAAAGCATGAACTTGTAAACTCCCGACTTCGGGATGTAAATGTACCCTTCCCACTTTACGAAGAAACTATCAGAAGCCACGTCGGCATGAGGCGCGCGGTTCTGCCAGTGGAAATTGATTTGCTTGTCTATACGCTGCAGTTTCTTTTTCCTGGACTTGAGACCGTTATAATAGGTGCCGACGAGGCCGTGGAGGTATTTTCCATCCACGAGTTTTTTTGCCTGGGCCTGCGCGGCCTTATACTCTCTGCGTGCTGTTCGCAGAAGCCTGTCAATCTCACGCCTGAACTTCTTGAGGGCCTTTGTGTACTTGTACTCGGATGTGAGCTTTTCGGCCGCCTCGATAGTTTCCTGCCATTTCTTTTGCTCAAAGAGTTCCTTAAACTTGTCGTAGAGTTCCTGCGCCTGTTGCTCCTTCTGCTCTTTTTCAAGCTCGGCAAACCTGGCCTTGTAGCGGGATATATCAAGCCCGCCTGCAGCGGCCATTTCAAAGTGCTTTTGAGCCTCTGCCAACCGGGACTTTGCAAGGAAAAGGTAAACGCCGCACGCGAGGTGAGCTTCGGGCGTATCACCGCGAGCCCTGATGTAAAGAGCTATCTTCGTACTGGCCGAGAGGGAGGAAATTTCCACCCCGATGACGGCGCCATTCCTGCCGGAGACTTCGACATCTATAAACTTCTCACTGACATTTTTCACAAGGCCCTTGGTGACTTCGCCTTCTTCGGTCTCAAAGGTGAATTCCTCACCCTGCAGGTTCTTGATTTCCTCCAGTGCTCTGGATTCAACCTCAGCGACCATCTTGACATCGTCGGCGCAGTTCCGGACCAGGGGGTGATATCGTGCACAACTCTTGTCTGCAAGCAATTTCTCGCAGGACTGGAGGGCTGCCGCAAACTCTCCTTTGTGAACCAGGGCAACGTACTCCTTGTAGAAGGCGTCGTACATTTCCTTCGCCTTGCGGGAATCTTCCCTTCTGGTGCGCGAAAGAGCAGAACGCTTGCTCCTTCGAAGAGCACTGATTTTCCTGTTTGCCTGTGAAGCGATTTCCGGAATGCCGAATGCGAGTGACTTTTGATAGAGCTTGATTGCGCCGTCGTAATCGCCGCGCCCGAGGAGGGTGCGGGCCTCGCGGGAAATAGTTGCAAACTTTGCCCAGGCCTGTCGCAAAACCTCCTTCCTGAGCTTTTCAACCTCGGGGCCTGCCGCGCTTTTCAGCAGGCGGTTTGGAAAACGCCCGTAAGCCTTTAACGCATCGCCGTACTTATCGGAAGCAACAGCAAGCTTTGCCTGTTCTTTGCGAAGCTCGAGTTCGCGCATGCCCTCGATATCCCATCTCTTCCTA
>CAYWBA010000248.1:4664-4999 GCA_964455955.1 uncultured Planctomycetota bacterium
TCTGTGCATACAGCCCTTCAAACGTCTCTGCAACCCGGATAAGCTCTGCAATGGCAGCCTCAAGGTCGTCGGTGGAGCGGGCGAATTTCTCCGCCGCGAGGTAGGCCTGGCGTGCTTCTTCCTGCGTATGGCGATGCTCTTTAGACGTCATTTTCTCCACACCCGGATTCGTACTCCGGGCCGGTGAAGCTCCCGGGTTTGGCAGAACAGGTGTTTTCCCCGGCTGCCCGGCAACAACGTTCGAACCATTTCTACCTGAACCTGGCATCAGCAACATCAGGATTGCAAGCACCACAGCCCCAACAGCCACACCCGCGACTGCCAGCTTCAGCCTG
>CAYWBA010000249.1:0-4999 GCA_964455955.1 uncultured Planctomycetota bacterium
GGCTTTCTGAATTCGACGATTGGCTCGTTTTCCATGAACGCGTTGTTCAAAATCAGCCCCCTGCATTCTGAAACAAGCCTTTTCCCGCCCTCCAGGGCCGAGATTGCTTCGAGCAATTCATCTTCCGTGGCGAATTCCTTACCTACTACGGCGTTAAGAACCTGAGGTTTTAATTCGGGCCGTTTCTTCAGCTTTTCTGTAATGCGCCTGATTGAAGAGGCTGACAGCCTCCGACCTTTATTCGTCAAGATAGCCCTGTCCCGTCTTGTCAGGAAATAAGTTGCGACTATGTTCAGGCAAGACACAATCGCCACAGATAGTACAAGCGCAAGAGGTACTGCTGCCGTGGTATGTCCTGTTGCAATAAATACAACAAGCAGAGCGAAAAAGAGTATGAACCCGAGACTGCAGGAAAGTTTGTTCGACATCGCGTTGGGCCACATCCACGACTGAAGGTAGCCGCAATGCGGGCATCTCAGCGGGCGAAAATCCTTGTTGCGTACGGTTGCCGCCAAATTGCTGTAATCTGGTTCATGGCCGCTTACTGTCCTTGAGTAGTCCTGCTGGAACTTCGATTTCTTACCGCAATTCTCGCAGAAATACGTGACTACAATTCTGGTTTTCAGCGTAGTGCTGGTTCTCATAATTTACCCGTTGGTCTGCGGCTGTTGTTTTCCGCTTTTCGATATTTTGAAGCCTGTTCTGCCCAGCATTGCCAATTCCTCAGTCAAAATTACTATGGTCTGTTTCTTCTTTCCCGGTCGTACCGTCCTTCTCTTTCCCAAGTGCCTTCAGCAGGTCGCGAACCGTGCTGTCGGGATGAATTCCTAATTTCGCACAGATTTCACGGTATGTCGCACAATCCCAGGAAGCCTTGAATTCTCCCGACAGTTGCCTGTGCGTCCGTTTCTGTCTTTCAGGGTCTTGCGCCGTTCAATTACCTGTTTCTTCTTGGGCATCGTCCTCTTGCTTACGGGACTTCTTGAATACGAACCTGAAACATGCCACGCTTCCAGCGACCATGGCAAAGCCAATGAGCCCCCAGAGCATCCTGCCCCCGGCAGCTCCCCCCGGAGAAGGACCGCTTACGAAGACAGCAACAATCAAGCCAAGACCGATGATTCCAAACAAAGCGCCTATGAGTATCCCATCCCATACTGTAGGTTTATCAGGCTCTTTCGTTCGGATTCGTGCCTGTATCGCACCTGCTGAAAGAAGAACCAGTCCAGCTCCAACAAATTTCAGGGCAACCGATGTCTCAAATATTAACCGAACGCCGACGGCGGCATAAATAATGGCGCCGAAGTAGGACCAGAATTTCAAAGAGTTTTTTCCCGCCCCGGTATACCGTCTTATGGTCGGCTTTGTTTTGCGAACAGGGGCTTTTCTCTTTTCACTAGACTGCTTGAGTTGTAAAGCCTCAACTGAGGCTGGGGATTCCTTGCTGTTTCTCACATTGTCCACGAGAGTAGGCGTGGTGTAGATCTCTTCTTCCTGTGCCTTTTCTTCATTGCCAACAATGAACCTGGAACTGCAATTTGGGCACTTCAGCTTCTTGTGCAGATGGGAACTCTGTGCAAAAAAGACCCGGCCGCAGTGAGGACATTCTGTTCTCAGCGCCATCATTACTTACTCCCACGCTACCTCAAACAGTGTCACCGCTCCTTCGCCGGATGTAATTCACAGACCCTGGTTGTCGAAGCATCTTGCAATCTACTTTCTTGAGCTATCTTGCAGCTTAAGCTTTTCGCGCAGGTGCATAATCATCTCTCTGGTGGGTGGCGCTTGCGGGTGATTCGGGGCTAATTTCAGGAACTTCTCATAATCTTCTATCGCGCCCTCAACATCACCCCTCCTGTTGCGTGCCATACCACGACCCATATATCCCTCAGCAAGCTTTGGGTTGAGCTCAATTACCTTTGTCAAGTCCGCTATTGCTGCGTCAAGGTCACCTTTCCGGATACGAGCGACACCACGCTTAAAGTATGCCCAAAAGTAGTTCGGGTCAATCTCAATTGCCCTTGTGAAGTCTGCAATGGCTCCTTCAATCTCGCGCATCTCGTAGCGGACCAGACCGCGCTTGTAATATGCTTCCGCACCCTCCAAGTCGATTTCCTTGCCGGACACCTTGCTCAAGCCTTCTCTGTTTAGTTTCATCCTCAAGTCAGCAATCCTTCGTTCAGCCATTCCCCTGACTTGAGGGGATGACTCAAATATCAGACATTTTTCATAATCCCTTAGCGCGCCCTCAAAATCACCATTATCGCGGCGGGCGGTAGCAAGGGCAAACCAGGCGCCTGTAAGTCTCGGGTTCACTTTAACTGCCTGACTGTAATCCGCGATTGCGTCTTCAAAGCTACCTTTCCTGTTGTGGACGATGCCGCGGAGGAGATATACCTCGGCATCCTTTGGGTTGGCTTCAATCGCCTTGGTAAAGTCTCTAATAGCACCATCGTAATCACCCCTGTCCGCGCTGAGCTCGCCACGCCTGCGGTATTCCGCCGCGGTCTCAGAGCTCTCAGCAGCGTCTTCCATAGCGCGGGGTTCGCCAACGCCTCTCTTGGCCGTTTTTTGCCTGTGCTGGGGGGGCATGTGTGCATCGCCAGTATCATAGGTGGTATGGCGGCGCTTCATTGCAGTCCAAACAAGGCCGACAAAGCCCAGACCCAGTACTCCCACAACAATGCCAATCACAAGGTACTTGACCGGCCACCTCTTCTTGTAAGTGAAAGCTGCCACCTTGACTCTCCGCTGCGATTCTTTATCTTTCGGCTCGCTCGTGGTCTTCCTTGCTATATTAGTGGCTGGCTGTTGTCCGACGGGATCAACGATGAACTTGGTGCTGCACTTGGGGCACTTCAGCTTCTTGTGAAGATAAGAGTCCTGCACTGAAAGAGCTCTGCCGCAATGCGGGCACGTGGTCTTGAAAGCCATGCATTCGCCTCACAGCAGCCAAGCCATACGCAGATTCACGAACGGCTTGGCCAAGAATATATGTACTGTAGTATTCTATTCTATCCGGCAGTTGCGTTCAACACTATTGCCTGCATCATCAATTGCTTCAAACAAGTACTCTTGGTCCGTCTGGGTGTCCAACTCCACTGAGAATGCGCCTCCCGTCATGGGAATGGGGCTGCCATCCACCAGCAATTCTGGCTCGCTGTCCAGGTTATCCGTGACGTTGCCCTGGATGCCCACCGTTAGTGAAAAAGCAGGCGCAGGTAACCATGGGATTGGGTCCTTATCCCTGTCCTTGCAGCCGAGAGGAGCAAGCAGGATTATGGTGATTATTATCCAGCGCATGATTCTTCTCCTACCACATTTTGATTTTTCTCTGCACGCTCTTGCCTTCGCTGTTAGTAGCTTCCAGAATCACTTCGGTTGTGCCCGAAGGGCTCAGGCCGAGGGGCGTTGTGCAGTCATAGGAACCGCTAATGACAGGAACCTGCCAGTCAGGCTGCCCTGCTACTTTGATAACAACTTCTGTGACAGACGAGTCAGACACTGTCCCTTGGATCCGGACAATGTCAAACGCCGCAAACTCAGGGGCAATCTGGTCATCTGTTAGGGTGACAGTTCCATATGGAGGTGTGCCTAATCCTGTATCTACAATTATATAGACGGGACTATCCTGATTATCAGGGAGGTCTGATTCGTACACCTTGGATTCAATACTGACGTACGCTGTACAGGGGCCCTCGTCCACCCGACCGCCTGAGCCCGGCGTACCGTTACCACCCACCTCTACGTAGAAATAGCCGTCTATCGTGGAGTGCCAGCTTATGATGCACTCCTCGCCCGTGGTGAGTGCAGGCTTTGAGACGCCCTCAACCACCACGACAGGTGGAATCGGTGTCCGTGGCAATGCACCGCTACGACAGGTCCAGTTGGTGCTTTTTGTCTCGCCATCCACTGAGCCTCCAATTGACCCTTTGGTTCTCAGCGTGGTGCTCAAGGCCGGGCCGCCTCCGGCATCCTCGCCGATGCGCGCCACATATGCACCCGAGGCCATTGTCGCCGCAATGGCCGACAGCGCAACCAGGCAGAGAAATATCCATTTCCACTTCAATTGTCTTCCCCCTTTTTTTCATCTTCTTTCCCTTTCTCAGCAATCTCTTCACGGGAGACTTTCTTTCCGACGCCGCACACTATCAGGCCGGCTATCAGGCAACCCCAGAACAGCAGGGCAACTACTTGACCGACAGTGCGCTCGACGTTCCTTGGTAGGCTCCATGTCCCGTAGAAGGCACATACAAGAGGATAAATCAGCACAGCGGCCGGCACGCCTAGCAACAGTATGCCGCCGACCCTCGCTGGCGTTCCAACTACAAGCCGCTTCCGTGTCCAAGGAATCCGAGCTTTCTTGACTGCCCTTACAGCTAGGAAGACTATCCCGGCGTAAAGCACCAAGCAAAGCAGTGCAATCATTTATTTCACCTTTCCACAGATATGGCTCGCCCGTTTATTTCTCGTCTGAGGTATCTTTCTTGGCCGTTGTTTCCTTTGCTTTAGCTTCCTCAAAAACATCGGGATGTATATATTCGCCTTTCTTGAAGCTATTTCCTACACCCTTTTCTTCCTCTACGATTATGGGATTCTTTCGCGCATAGGCATCATTTCTCGCGGCGTATACAATCCAACTAAACTCTTGGTCTGCCTTTCCCTCCTTTGTTGTTCTGACTACAAACTGATTGTCTTCAATCTCGCCCTCAAGATAGAGAGGTGACCAGCCATTTACACAAGTAAGTGAGATTTCTCTTCCCTTGGGATGATTGAGTGTATCAAACCATTCAGGGAGTTTCACAATTGCTTTCCCACCTTCTAGTTTTGCTCTCCCTTTATAGATATTCATCATTTCTGGACTTTCCACAAAGCTGTGTCGTAGCACCTTGTTCTTGGGGTCCAGAGGATGGTCTATAAGAAAGCTGCCACCACCTTTGGAGAGATTGCCGGTTATATTAACGTTTCCTTTGAACTCACCCGCATTGCCCGTTGTTGA
>CAYWBA010000250.1:0-4999 GCA_964455955.1 uncultured Planctomycetota bacterium
CGACTTCTTCAGGAGCCAGAAGATTGAAATAATGCCGTCTACATGCGTACTCTCAGCGGATACAGGGGCGAAGGTCATCAAGACATCAGCAGGAGAAGTTGAGTATTCAAGCCTTGTAATCGCCACGGGCGGTCAGGCACGCATGGTTGAAATGCCGGGTACCGGCCTGGATGGTGTGTTTGTGCTGAGGACACGCGACGACGGCGCCGCCATACTCAAGCAGGCCCAGCCGGGCAAGAAGGCGGTGATTAACGGGGCAAGTTTTGTCGCTCTGGAGATTGCCGAGGCGCTTAAAGGCCGCGGGCTGGTGGTGACATGCGTCATCCGCTCCCGCGCCCTGCGAAGCATGATAGACCAGGTATTTTCCAGGCTCGTCGAGGAGAAGCTTGTTGAAAACGGGATTGCAGTGCTCAAAGGTTCGCCGGTGACCGCGGTGCTTGGAAAGGAACATGCGACGGGTGTTGTCGTTGGCGGTGAGGAGATTCCAGCCGACCTGGTGCTTATGTGCACAGGCACCACTCCGGAGGTGGAGCTTGCCAGGTCAATGGGGGTTAAGCTCGGCACAACCGGCGGCATAAGAATTGACAACTGCATGCAGACCAGCGCGCCGGACGTATACGCTGCGGGCGACTGTGTTGAAAGCGAGTGCTTTGTCAGGAAAAGCCCTGTTCTTTCCGGGCTCGGGACAATAGCCACGCGCCAGGGCATGGCCGCGGGCGCTAACGCCGCCGGTGGGAACGCGCAGGCGCCGCCCGTCTTGGGCGCCTCTGTTATGAAGCTGTTCGACATTGAGATAGGGGCCATAGGCCTAACTGAAGACGTATGTAAGGATTCAGGTGTCGAGATAGTCAGTATAACAACCAGACACCCGACCCTCCCACACTATTACCCCGGCGGCACAGAGGCGCGCGCGCGGCTGCATGCACGGAAGTCCAGCGGCCGCGTGGTCGGGGCGCAGGTAGTAGTGGGTAGAGGCGCCGCAGAGCGGGTGAATATGCTGTCCGTCGCAATCCTGAAAGGCATCAGTGTTGCTGAACTGCACATGGCCGACTTCTGTTACAGTCCGCCGTGCGCGGACGTATGGGCCGCTGAGACGATTGCTGCGGGTGGGCTTGCAAGGAGGCTTGCAAGGAACAAGAAGTAGGAGGAGGTGGTGGCTATGCTTGCCCTCGTTATCATTCTGCTGATAGTAGCAATCATAGAGCTGATAATCTGCTTCGCGCTCCACTTCAGGAGACTGGAAACCCTCACCGCTTACAACTTGATGGCAGACATGATTTCAGAAGAGGGCGAAGCGCTCAATAGAGCACTGGAAGAGTTGATAGAAAATAACATCTCCGCCAAGCCCGGCAAGGATGTGGCAGCGCTTCGCGAAATACTCAGATTTGTTGAAAGCTTTAACGCAACAGTTCGCAAACACAGCAGGTATATTAGAGGAACGGAGCAGAAGAAGTGGTACTCCTACATAACGGACGTGCTAAAATACAAAGATACAGAAGAGGAGCATAAGCCGGAGCCAGTCAAGGTTGAACACGAGTTGAAGAAAACGGCAAGCCAAAAGGAAGCAGTGCAGGAAGAAAAGCCATCTTATGTCGAAAAGACCGGGGTTGAGAGGGCCTCAACCTTCAAAGAGGAAGAGACTGACGAGGAGACAGACACAGAACCAACTCTTTCACCACCCGATGAATAGGAAGGCTGCTGTGATATTTACGTTACACGCGAGGTTTTTGACACGTCTTTATAAATGGGATACTATAGCTTCGCAGACGCAGGTTTAACAACTAAGATTTCGCGAACAGGTGACAGAATGAAAGAATGCCCTTTTTGCAAGGCTCAGGTGCCTGACATTGCCCACTACTGCGCAAAATGCGGAAAGCAATTCGGCGTTGACGAAGCTGTCGAAGCGGTTACGCAAGCCGAACCTGCTGCTAATGTTCACGTGGAGACGCGATATGTACCCGGGCACGCAAACATTGCGATTGTCAAGATAACTGGAAACTGCGACGGCAAACAGGTCAAGCGCCTTAACCTGGAGTTAGCAAACCTGCGCAATGAGAATCCCAAGATTGTGATTATTGACCTGTCCGGCGCTGACAGTATCTGCTCTATGGGTCTTTCAGCACTGATAAGCTTCGTAAGCGACCGCGAGGACGAGAGACAAAACTCCACCGCAGTGGTAAATGTCAGGCCCGCGGTTGCCCACGTAATGGATTCCCTGGGAATTGGCATTATGTTGCCTGTTTATGAATCAGTCTCAGACGCCCTTGTGGCACTCAGGGGAGGCCCAAAACCCGGCGAGGCTCCGGATTCTTCAGAATAGCTCTCTCAGGCGCCTGAAACTCTTTCGGTAAG
The DNA here is from genome assembly GCA_964455955.1 of uncultured Planctomycetota bacterium. GTDB lineage: Bacteria > Planctomycetota > SKW154 > SKW154 > DAOVDS01 > CAYWBA01. The sequence goes on from CAYWBA010000250.1 coordinate 2,353, forward strand.
ATTCTCCTGGGCGATTTCCTCTTCCGAGCCGTTGGAAAGGTCTTTGAGCTTAACCGTTCCCTTCGCTTCCTCGTCAGGCCCGAGTACAGCGACAAAACTCGCCCCCGCCTTGTCAGCAGCCCTGAACTGCGCCTTCACACTCTTCTTTTCGTAGTCCATATCAGCAGGAATCAAGCTGCGGCGCAGGCTTATCACAAGCTCCTGGGCACCAGAGCGCTGTTCATCCCCTATTGCCACAACAAAAACCACAGGCGCTGCTCCCGAAGGCGTCCTGCCACCCGCGCCCTGGATTGCAAGGATTATCCTGTCAAGCCCTAATGCAAAACCCACAGCAGGAATCTGAGGTCCACCCAGCTCCTCTACGAGGAGGTCGTAGCGCCCTCCCCCGCCGACTGCATCTTGGGAGCCAAGCCCGCCCGCGATAAACTCGTAGACCGTGTGCGTGTAATAGTCAAGGCCCCGTACGAGCCGGGGTTGCAGCTCCCACTCACTGACATACAGGTCCACACCATTCTTGACTTTCTCAAAGTGCGCGGCGCAGTCGGGACACAGGTAGCTGGTTATCTGCGGAGCTTCCTCGGTAGTTTCCCTGCACTGCTCCTTCTTGCAATCAAGGACCCTGAGCACATTTCTCTCTGAGCGGCGGTTACATTCTTCGCAGAGCTTTTCTCTGTGGCCTTGTATGTAGTCCTTGAGCGCTTCCCGGTAAGAGGGCCGGCATTTGGGGCAGCCTATCGAGTTTAGAAGCAGCTTAAGCCCGGGTACGCCGCAACTGCTTAGAATATCCCAGCCAACAATGATAGTCTCTACATCCATGAGTGGGTCGGCCGAGCCTACCGCTTCAATACCGAACTGGCTGAACTGCCGCCAGCGGCCTTTCTGGGCACGTTCGTACCGGAATGAGGGGCCGAGGTAGTAAAGCTTTCTAAAGATACCTGTCTTGTGCATGGAATGCTCAAGATACGCTCTTATCACCGGGGCTGTAATCTCAGGCCGCAGAGTCAGCGACTCGCCGCCAAGCGTCTTGAAAGTGTACATCTGCTTTTGGACGACCTCAGAAGACTCGCCAATTGAGCGGACAAAAAGCTCTGTCTCTTCAAAGATGGGAGTCCGTATCTCCCTGTAACCTGCACGCTCGGCAACTTCTCGCACCTTTGACTCAACCTCTTGCCAGAGATATACATCAGGGGCAAGTATATCGCGGGTGCCGCTTGGCGCTTTGTACTGCAATTTGCACCTCCGGGTTAGTTGCTGGCGTTGAGATTAGGCAGAATTATAATGGTGTGCAGCATGAGGGTAAAGAATTTATCCCGCCAGACTCATTTTTTTGTTGACATAACCGGATAACACAAGTACGATTGCGCATGAAAAGCAGGGTAGAAAGTGCATACTAACCCCGTTGGAGGCGAGTTATGCTGAAGAAGATAATTTTGTTAGGTTCGCTTCTGGCTCTTATTATGACATCCGGTTGCCTGACAACCAACTGGACGCACAACAGGCGCCATTTCCGCAAATGGCGCGAAGAGTTGCGCCAGTTGCACCAGGATTTCGACCGGATTATTTTCGACCTGGAAACCCACCCCACCGAGCAGTAGCGGTACTCAGGGTACAGGTCGTATTCCAGAACTCAAAAGCAGGTGTCAGTCCCCTGACACCTGCTTTATATTTCTGCGTTCTTGCTACTTCACGTCGAAAGAAAGCCTCGCAGAATATGAAAAGAACCGGTCGTTGCGCTCAAGGCACAACTCGACCGCCGTAGCAATGGAACGTTTGAGATAATCCTGAAAGACCCGTTTGTTGTTAAGCCGCACAGTGACTTTGGCGTCAATGTCCACAAGCTTATCCGACAAGTAGAGTGTAACTGTCGTGACGCCCTTGGCCTTGATTTCGACCCGTCCTTCTTTGACCTCGGCGCTTGCGCGGGCGCCAGGCTCTGCGCCACTTAGTGCAAGCCAGCAACTGTGTTTTGGGCCTGTCCCATCGAAATAAATCTGAACCTTCCGGGGGAAAGTATTTCTCTTGTGTTTCTTCAGCCAGGTGTACATATCACCCCAACACTCACGTGCGTGCACCCTGTGACCGCCTTCGTATTGCTTGTGCACCACGTCCGGGCAACCTGAAGCGCGCAACCGCGACACAACCACATCCAGGCGCCTGCTTGATGCAATATGGTCTTCCTTCCCGCTTATTACATAAACGGGCAGGTTAATAGCATTGTAGAGCGAGTTGTAATCAACTTTGTCAGCAGCCGCGCTTATCGGCAACCCCGAATCCGGAGCTATTGCAGCAAAGACATCGGGTCTGCGAAGCCCATAGTACCAAGCTCCGTGTGCACCATTTGAAAAACCGCTCAGGTACAGCCGTTCCGTGTCCACGTTGTAGGTATTCTTTATCTCGCCAATGAGAAGGTCCAGCTTCTCCGTCAGCTCTTGCTTCCACCACATTGAGCTTGAGCTTGCCGGAACTATGAAAATGCACTCCTTCCTTATCTGCTTTGCAGTTGCGGATGTGTCCCATGCGCGTACAAGGTTCTCCGAACTGCCATGCAGTGAAAGGAGAGCCGGCACTGTCTTTTTTCCATCGTAGCACCCGGGAACCACAACCCTGCACGACAGGCCTGACTTGTCAAATACCCAGGTTGTTTCGC
>CAYWBA010000251.1:0-4998 GCA_964455955.1 uncultured Planctomycetota bacterium
CGGCGCCGCCGCCACCGCCATATCCTGAACCGCCAGTTCCTCCATCTTCTCCGTTAGAAGACACAACGCCATCAAGGGCAAAAGCGCCCGTTACAATGATGCGTATACCGCCGCCACCGCCACCTCCGGGGACATTACCTCCAAGACCTCCAGCTCCGCCGCCGCTGCCGGTGGTAACGGGTTGGTTGTACACTCCGTAGGGGATGCCGCCTGGGACAGCCGGTATCGTGCCCTCTCCCCCGCCGCCGTAGCCGCCGTGGCCGCCGCCCGCGGCACTTGCAGGACCGCTGCTGCCAGGTGAAGTACCGGACTCCGTTTTATCACCCAATCCGTCGGTGGATATTCTGCCGGTTGACGAGACAGTCAGGTCTGTACTGACCTTAAGAGTTCCGTACGCGCCCGGGCCGGAATTCATAAATACTGTTCCCCCCACGGCTGCGCCGCTTGAGACAGTAAGAATCTTGTTGCTGAGGATTGTGAGGGATGCCCCATCCCCCAGAGTGAGCGTTCTGACAGCGGCATTGGCGTTGATTTCAGGATACCGCGGTTTACCCGCATATATGCCGACTTCTTTCGTGGAATCAGGCACACCCGCAGACCAGTTCGCAGCATTGAACCAGGAAGTACCGGCAGTGCCTTCCCAGACAGTTACCGTAGAGTTGTCTACCTCAAAGGTCCCGGTATAGTCTCCTGTTCCTGAGCGGTAGGGATCAGACGGAGTTATCCTTATTCGTATGTCAGTTTGCCAGGTTGAGCCGATATCAGCCGCCGAATCCCATCCATAAATGTGAGGCGTGCCACCCGGCGAAGAAGTAAGGCCTGAGAGACCATCACTACCCGGCCCTTGAGTCGCCGGGCTGTAACTGCTGCCGCCGTCCTCGGAATACTCGACGTATATGCTGCAGAGGTCGCCCTCGCTGTCGAATAGTGTGTAGTCTACAGTCACATTGCCCACCTGTTTCCCAACAGGTGTTACAACGAGAACCGATGGGGCTGCGTTGTTGTCCAGCGTGAATGCTTCGGTTGAGATCCAGTCTCCCCAGTTCGCTCCATCGTGAGGCCTGACTCGAATTTTAACGGTGGTGCTGTATATCTGGCTGGCATCCGCAAGAGAGTTCCAGACAAAGGTGTGAGGGTCACCGCCGGGCGAGGAGCTCAGACCGGTGGCGGGGCTGTCTGTCGCATCGGTCCAAGTGGCACCGCTGTCAGTTGAGAACTGCACATACGAATCGCAGGGGTCTAACGTGGGGTCGTGGAGAACGTAGTCAATGTCCACATTACCTGCCTGTTCTCCGGCAGGAGTGCTGACTTCAACCCAGGGGGCATCGCCGGCGTTATTGACACTGAAACTGACAGTGTCCGAAGTTCCCGGTTTCGTGTCGGAAGGCGATATCCTGAAGTCAACATTTTCCAGCCCCGCCATACCCACGCCGTCGGATATTGTATCCCATATGAAGGTATGCGGTGTGCCGCCGGGGGATGAAGCCAGGCCTGTCATGGGATCGCCCCCACTTTGAGTTGCAAGGAACCAACCGGAGCCTGCGCTGGCTTCAACGACAACTGAGCATATCTCACTGTCAGCATCGTAAAGAGTGTATTCTATCAGGACATTAGCCGACTTGGGCGAACCCGGATTTGTCACTGTTACAGATGGTGGCGTAGTGTTGTCAACCTCGAAGTTGCCCGTCTGCCCGGAGGAACCTTCGCGGTAAGGGTCTGAAGGGGTTATCTTGATTTGAATATCGCTCCGATGCGCATCAGGCGCTGCTATGTCCGAAGCCGAGTCCCAGACGTAGGTATAATTAGTTCCGCCGGGCGAGCCGACGAGGTTCGTCGTCCCATGGCCGCCCGAACCCATTGTAGCAGGGCTCCACGTCGCGCCCCCGTCTTCAGAAAAGGTTACCGTTATGTAACAGACCTCGCCCTCGGGCTCCACGAGAACGTAGGAAATGGTCACGTCCCCGGTTTGCAGACCGGAAGGCGTAAGGACAAACGCACTTGGTGCATCATTGTTGCTTACGGCGAAGTCATCGGTTTCGCCCGGCGAGCCGGAAATGAAATCGGAAGGAGTTATCTTCAATCGTACCTGGGACGAGTATACTTGCCCAATGTCAGCCAGCGAATCCCATACAAAGACATGAACGGTGCCGCCAGGGGAGCTTGCAAGGCCGCTTGTCCCCTCGCTGGGTGGTCCTGGCACCTCAGTGGCGCTGCCAACAGACCATGAGGTGCCGCCGTCAGTGGAGTATCTTACCTCAGTGTCTATCGGGTCGCTGTTCGAATCGTAGAGCGTGTAGGTGATTGTGACGTTTCCGCTCTGTTCCACGACGGGAGTTGCTACTGACGCGATGGGCGCCTCGTTGTTATCAACAGTGAAATCGTCAGTTGTATCAGATGCACCAGCTTCGGTATCGGAAGGGGTTATCCTTACTTGAACAGCAGTGTTCAGAGAATAACCGAGGTCGGTGAGAGAATCCCAAATAAAGGAATGGGCTTCGCCAGTTGTCGAAGAGGTAAGTCCCGTAACCGGGTCTCCGCCTGAAGACTTGGTAGCAGTGTCGTTGCTCACCCAGCCGTCCGTTGAGTACTCTACCAGGATAGAAATGCTGTCGCTCTCGGCGTCGGTCAAAATGTAGTCGATGGAGATATTGCCCACTTGAGTGCCACTTGGCGTAGTGATACTCACTACTGGTGGTGAGTTGTTGTCCACGGTAAACGTCTGCGTAGTCGCGAAAGTCCCCTGTTCAGAATCGTACGGCGTGATTCTCACTTGGACCTGCTGACTAACCATGCCGCCCATATTCACATCTGATGCCCAGATAAAGACGTGGGTGCTGCCACCCGGTAAGGCAGAAAGGTCGGTTATTCCTTCTGACAGGGGATCGCCTGCTTCCGTGGCCGTGTAGAATGACCCGCCGCCATCAGGCGAATACTCGACTACTATATCAAGGCTGTCCGAGTCACCATCGAATAGCTTGTAGGTTATTGCGACATCGCTGCTTTGAGTTCCCGAAAGCGGGACGATTGAGGCTCCCGGGGGTGAGTTAACCTCAGCGGCGGCAGGTAATACCTCGTCTTCCTTCTGGTTCAGAAACAAGGAGACCGCCCCGTAGATGGTTGGGCCGCAACCAGAAAGCACAATAGCTCCCACGCAGAGCAGAAGCAACTTTGACAAACGAGCCATCGGGGCATCACGAGCCATCAGATTCTTTCTCACCAACCCGTTTTCTTATCTGTCGTTCCACATCCCTATTAACGATGACGAGTTAGGAAATCGAAATCAAAATATCGAAATTAGTTACTTCTTCTTATGAATCGGTGCTCGCGCCCTTAGCAGGAGGGTTTGGCGGAAGAGTAAAGAGGAATTTCGTACCTTTTCCCAACTCACTTTCCACCCAGATATTGCCTCCCATTTGCTCTACAAGCCCCTTGCAGATAGGAAGCCCCAGCCCGGTGCCTTTCGGGCCTTCCCCCTTCTGCCTGTCAGCCTGGTAAAATCGCTCGAAAATCTTGGCCAAGTTCTCCAGTGCAATGCCCTTACCGTTGTCCTCCACTTCGATTCGCGTGACACTATCTTCCTTGTCACAGCGGGCCTTGATGGTTATTTCGGTCCCGGAGTCTGTGTGGAAGATGGCGTTTCCGACCATGTTTACGAGTACTCGCCTGCAGGCTTCCGCATCAGCGTAGGCGAGGACAGGAGCATCGCCGATATCGCACTGGATTGAATGGCCGGTGTCGGCAGCCTTGATAGAGTATTCCTCCGTAATCTGTTCCACAAGGGAAGAGATATTGATTTGCTTGGGGAGGATGGACAACTTGCCAGCTTCAATCTTTGCCACGTCAAGCGTATCATTGAGAAGCACCGTCAGGCGGTCAATATTCTTGAGAGCCATGTCAACCCACTTGCGCTGCTCCTCAGTGACTGACCCGGATGTCCCATCAGCCAGCAGGCCCAGGGCGCCCTTGATAGAGGCCATCGGCGTACGCAACTCGTGTGATGCCATAGAGACAAACTCAGATTTCAAGGCATCAAGCCTCTTATACTCCTCAGCCAGTTGCTTTTCTTCAAGCATCTTCTTCTTCGAGAGGTGTGCTGAAGCCCTTTCCTTCTTGACTTCCTTCTTTGCGACTTTCAGTTCTGTAATGTCATCAAAAACGGCCAGTACAAAACGGATATTCCCTGTTTCGTCGTAAACTGGAAAAGCCCTGAAAACTACCATGCGGGAAGGCTGACCCTTTGTCGCAATCTCTATTTCCTCTGGCTGAAGCAGCATACCTGTTTCCACAACATCTTTGAGTTTCTCGCGCAGACGCAGTTTCCCCACAACCTTCTCGGGAAAGTACTGGGAAGGAGTTTGGTTAATCATTCCGCTGGGTTCCTGGCCCACCAAGCGTGAGAATGCGTCATTGATAAGAATCAACTGCAGATCCCTGTTGAATAGAACGATGCCTGAAGGAATCCCACGCACGGCGGTCTCATAAATGTTCATCCAGTAAGAAACAGTCTTCGTCACGTCAGTAATCATCGCCTGCCGCTTCTGTGCTTCCTCTTTTGCGGCATCAATCTGCCGCTCCTCCTTGAAGAACCTTGCAGAGAAATATGCCCCAAGCGCCGCTATACAGAGCAACACCAGCAACCAGAAATTGTAGCTGCCCGAGCCAACATGGTAATCAGGGTAACCTCCTGAAGCAAAAGTAGTGTTCACCAACACTGCTACCCCGAACGAAAGGAGAGGTGCCGGTCTCCACGCAGAGCCAGCGGCCACGAGTATTGCGACAATGAAAACAATCTGGATCTCAGATGATAGGGGATTCAACCCGATTGCTGCTACGGGCAGCAGAATTGCATCGGCAATAAGGAAGTACCTGGCCACGGTGTGTGTCGGTTTTGCTTTTGAGAACAGTACCAAAGCCGCATTTGACAACAGGAGAACTGCCAATATGAGATATGAATGCACACCGAGAGGATACGCGGCTCTCCACAGAGTAAGCCAGACA
>CAYWBA010000252.1:0-4991 GCA_964455955.1 uncultured Planctomycetota bacterium
GAGCCTCGACCCATAATCCGTTGCCCAATTTCTTGGGTAGTTTGAAAGGCTCTCCGCTGGAATGTTCTGGTGTTGTGCTCACAAGAAAGCACTTGTGGCCGCGACGAACTGGAACATTTCTGGCAGACAAGGCTTTCCGGCGCACAAGTTCGTTTCCCACGATGGTCAAGATGTCATAACTATGCCTTATCTCGACCTTTCTGTTAAAGATAACAACTGCTGAGGGCGTTTGCCGCGGTCCCTTCCCGCTGTGCTGTGTCTTGGTTGGTCGCAGAGATATCGGTTGTTCCTCCGTTACCGGATTTAAGGTTTCAGATCTCTGAACGATTGATGAGAGCTTGCCGCGCACAATCGATTCAAGCTCATCACCTTTGTAAGAAAGGTTAGAAAATTCTGCTTCGTTTCGCACGGCTTCGCAAACACCGGAAACAATCTCCGGTGAGAGATTTTGCAGGCAGTGCTCAATCAAACCTTCTACTGTTTCGGCTTGCCTGACTCTCCTGTCCAGGTCCGGTAGGTTCTCCCGAGAAATCTGGCTTAGTTTGGCAAAGACCTCTTCGGCGGAATCCTGGAAAATATCAACAGTCCACAGGATTCTTTCCTTCCGGGATTTGCCCACTTCAAAGGCGCGGAAAAGTAGCCACTTCTGCCCGTTGGAACTGACTCCATAAAGAACGCCCGCATCTGCGCAGTAATTCATCAACCCGTGCAGGCCATCATCAGGATTCTTGGACAAGTTCTTTGCTTCGAGCAAAAGGCCTCGTTTATCTTGGCGCTCAATCTTAAGGCAGTAATCAGCCAGGCCTTGTTCTATCTTGTCCTCTGGAACCACCTGCAAAGGGTTTAGTAAATCCCAGCCGAGGAATGACAGCACAGGGTCTATGAGTTGCATTCTAACTGCTGTTTCGTTTCTTAGATAGAGGTCACGGCCTTTTTCAACCGTTTCCCTCAATCTGCTCAATAGTTCCTTAAACTTTTCAATATCGGTCATTAGTTCCCTCCGGGGAATTCCGTCTTTCCAAGCCGCAGAATTGGAATCTGCCTCGTAAAAGATCCGCTTTATTACCCCCGCGCTGAAGCACGGGGCTTTTACTCTTTGCCGAGTTCTTTTTCGATTTCCTTGAGGCCTTTGGAGATGGCTTCGTCAATTCCCTTGCCTTCTTCGGCACCAATCTCGGCATCGATAAGGGAATCAATCTCCTCGTCCGTAACCAGCTCCTCGCCCGAGGCGGCCTCGCCGAGCATGGACTCGCTTGAGAGGTCGAGGAATATCTCCATGCGCTCTTCCATTGACTGCGCCTGCGCCATGGCTTTTTCAAAATCAGCCTGCGTCTCGGCGAGGTCTGTCGCGCCGAACGCCTCGGCAATAGCGGTGGAAATCGCCCTGATGGATTTGGCAAACTGGCCGTGTGCTTCAGCCTGGTTCTTTATCTGCAGCGCGGTCTCGATACTGAGAAGCTGGCGCTCCATGAGGCGCCTCTGCACTGCGGTCTTCTTGAGGGTTGATTTGAGGAAGGCAAGCTGCTGGTCGCTCCCGAGCTGTTTCGCGCGCCGGGCCTTTGTAAGATAGTCGCGCTCGTTCTTCTCGAGCTTGCGAATCTGGCGCTTGACCTGGCTTATGCCCTTTCGAATCTCTATGTCGCGGTCAATGCGCCTCTGCTCTTTGCTTTTGAAAAGCCCCATAATACCTCCGGGAAAACTCCTAAACCTCCGGCTCGGCCTCGAGCCGCTGCGAGAGCGCCTTGCGGTGCTTCTGAGCGTCATCGACCTTGCCCTTGTCTTCCGCCTCGATAATCTTGTCTATCTCGCCCAGGAACGCCGCTTTCTCATCGTCCTCTTCAGGCTCTTCTTCATGCAGTTCCTCGCCCGCAATCTGAACAATCGCGTTAAGCTCGTCAAGGTATTCCTGCTCGCGTATTCTCTGCTCTTCCAGCTTGCTCTCAAGGCCGCTGGAACGAATCCTTGCGAAAAGATTCTTTATCCCCTCCGTGTCCTGCGCGTCCTCGAGCCGCTCCAGCGCACGCGTGTAACGCTTCAGAGCAATCTCCTCCAGGCTTGAAACCCTGGCCTCGCGCTTGGCGTGGAGCGAGTCGAACTGGAGATGCTTGACCTCTTCCCACAGGATGTCCACCTCGAACTTGTCGCCCGCCTTGCGCGCATGGCGGACCTCTTCTATAAGCTTCTCCCGCTTGCGCCTCAGCTTCCTCAGCTCAAGCATCCTGCGCTTCCGCTGCCGCGAAACCTTTCCCAACTGGGGCCTGAGTTCCGCGGATGTCAAAGGTTTGGTAAACAGGGAACGTAAAATACCCATACCGCGCCACTCCCTATTGCAACTATTCCGCTTCTGCTTCCTTTTCTTTGTCAGCCTTCCCGGGCCTGGATTTTATCTCTTTCTCCAGCTCGCGCAGCTCCTTTTTCTCAGCGCTTTGCGCCTCCGGCTCCGCCTCGCCTTTTATTTCAGCCTCGAGTTTTACAAGCTCTTCATCCGAGGCGGTCGTAAGCGGCTCACGCGCCTCGGCCGCGCCCTCGCCGGCCGCCATCGTTTCCTTATAGTCTTCCAGGTTCGTCTCGAAGTCCAGCAGTATGTCATCTATCTGCGCCTCATCCACGCCGGCAAGGCTCATCGCCTCGGTCTGCTGTATCTTGCCTATGAGATTCAGGTGCAGGCTTATATTCTTGTCGTAAATCTCTATGCGCTGCTCAAGGTTGTCAAGCTGGCGCCGCATGCGTTTTATAGAGCGAAGCACGTTGTTCTTGGCCCTGCCGGAAACAGTGCCATCCTGTATCTTCTTGACATCGGCCCGCTCCATCTGTTCGCGGTTCTCAAGCTCCTTGTTGAGCTGTTTGAGCCTCAGCTCGTTGCGGGTAATAAGCTTGTCAAGCCCGCCGAGAAGCTCCTTCGTGTTCGAGGTATTCAGGAACACCTCCTTCGTCTCCTCGGGCAGCGGGGTATCTGTAAACAGCTTGCCTATCTTTTCAAAAAGTGACATTTGTCCACTCCCTCTCAGTCGAGGTTCACCGGTTATAAACGTGACCGTTTCATTATCAGCTTGCCTTCAACCCGTTCCAGGGACAGTAAATTATCGGATGCGCATACCTCGTCCGCGACCTTCTGCACCAGGTCTTGTGAAATCCCCAGCTCCTCGGCCAGGTCGGACAGTATTAGAAACCCCCCGGCTACAGACAGGTCGCCAGAAGCGGAAATGACGCTCTTCGCCCGCCAGAGTTTCTCACTCTCGTTCTCCGGGTCGAAGAACGCAAGGACACTCTCGCGCCTCGTTTTCTCCCCGCCCGTTATCCTGTAAGCAGTGCCCCCCTTGTGCTCGACAAGCGCAATCTCCCAGTTGGGGCCGGAAAGGGGCAGGGCGTATGTATCCTCGTCAAACCCGCAAAGACCGTAGACACCTATGTAGTGGAAAATCCTGGACTTCCTTTGCGCCTCCAGCCGCAACATCTCTACTTCGGATGCAGGCGTTGGCGCAGTGCTTTTGCCACTCTTAAGAAAGTCTGCGAACTCGCACAGAACGCGGCCGCTGACACGAATGACAGGCTTCTTGCGGAACCAGCCCTGCTCATATACTGTGTACCTGAACCAGCGCCCCAGAGGCGCCTCCTCCAGAAGATGCTTGTCGTATATTTCGTTCTCCTGCATGATTTTCTTGATTGCCTTGCGGTTCGAGTGCAGCTCGTAGTAGTCGTCGGCGAACGCGACGTGAATCTCCCGGCCCTGCAGCGGGTCGGCAATCCCGCGGGCGTTGCGCAGCTTCTCCCTGCACCCGTTTATAAAAAGCTCTTCCGCGTGCCTCGCTTCCTCCGAGGTCATTTCTTTTTTCCCAGTCTGCTCTGCCATAAGCAATCAACCACCTGCAAGCCGCCAATTTCGCCTGATTTAACCACCCGCGCGCTCTATTGTCAACCAAAACCTGTGCCTTGCTATAGTCCGACAATTGACTTCTGAGACGAAGTATGTTTAACTCATTGACAACCTGGTATGCTTTGTTGATATTGTCAGGTTGTTAGCGGCAGGAGACCAGAAACACAATGAGACCGGAAGAAGGCGCAAGAAAACAGATAGAAATATACCGCAAGATGTCCGGCAAGCAGCGGCTCCGCATCTCAATGGAGCTTTACGAACTGTCTCGCGAACTAATCTCATGCAATATCCGCCAGATGTACCCCGGCATATCGGAAGAAGAATTCCGCAAAAAACTAAACCGGAGAATGACAGGTTGGAACAAGTTGAGCTGATACGCAACATTGTAGAGGGGCTGGAGAATCTATCTCTGCCTTACTGTTTTACAGGCTCTATTGTTAGTAATTTCTACGGCCTACCAAGACTTACCCATGACCTGGATATTATTGTTCTTATGGAGATTGGCGATATAGACAGAATTTGTAATGAATTTTCGAAAAACTACTATATTGACCGGGAAGCTGTTGAAGAAGCAGTAAAAAACAAAAGCCTTTTCAACGTGATACATCCTCAAAGCAGTCTGAAAGTGGATTTCTGGGTTCGAAAAGAGAAGCCTTTCGACGTGGAGCTTTTTAATCGCAGAACAAGACGGGAGATAATAGAAGGGATTCAGGCATATATTGCAAGCCCCGAGGACATAATTATTTCCAAACTTGTCTGGGCCCGGGAAACAGATTCCGAGCGTCAGCTAATTGATGCCAAAGGGGTTTATGAAGTCCAGAAGGAAAGCCTTGATATGGGTTATCTGAAAACATGGGCAAAGAAACTCCATCTCCTTGGCAAGCTCGAACAACTCACCAAAGGCCCTCTGCCAAATACTTCTTGAGAAGTTTTCCACACCACAGAGGCGTGGAATTCCTGTATCGAGTTCTTCCGGATTCTTCCAAGATTTCATCTAACATTCTGCCTGTTCGTGCGTACAATAATGTGGTAAGGAGAGAGGCTCTTTCAGCCACAGAGGCGCAGAGACACAGAGCAAGACAAAGAAGAGAAGATATAATTATAGGTTTAAGAAAAG
>CAYWBA010000253.1:0-1059 GCA_964455955.1 uncultured Planctomycetota bacterium
CGGATAACTATACCTATGACAGAGCCGGCGCTGTTGGTTTCACCGCTTGGTGGGACAGTAATTACAGGATGGATATTGAAACCTCCACGTTTACATTGAACGAGGCATACTACGGCGGCGCCATCTCTTTAAGATATACCGAGAATGCGAATATTAAAAAATGCATATTTACCGACAATAATGCATGGGATGACGGCGGCGCTATCTACAGTTACGAAAGCGACCCCGTTGTTACGGGTTGTTCTTTCACCGACAATACGGCGGACAACTGGGGCGGCGCTGTCTATGCATACAGTGGGGATAACGGAGGAATGTGGTTGGACACCTGCTCCTTCACGGGGAACGAAGCCGAGAGTTACGGCGGCGCAGTCTTCGTGACGAATTACGGATTCGGCATTACAGGCTGCACGTTCGACGACAACTCCTCGACCGACGGCAGCGGCGGCGCTGTTACAGTCTACAATGCATATGCGGGGTTCGAAAACTGCACGTTTACCGGCAATTTCGCCTACTACGATGCAGGCGCCATCGGAGCCCAAGACTGTGACTTAGATGTCTATGGCTGCACGTTCACGCAAAACGAGGCCTATAGAGCCGGCGCCATCGGAACGCAGTCCGGGGTCTGGTGTTACATCTATGACAGCACTTTCACGAAAAACACGGCGGTAGACAGAGCCGGCGCGATAGGCGCTCAGGACTATACCTACTATTTGTATATTGAGGGGTCCGCGTTTACGGAAAACGAGGCGGGATACAGAGGCGGCGCCATTGGTTTCGATGGCTGCTGGGATGACGAACAGATATATGTCTATGACTCCACGTTTACATCGAACAAGGCGACCTACGGCGGCGGCGCCTTCTCCTGCATACAATACACTGAGGCATATTTTGAGGATTGCGCCTTTACCGGCAATATGGCGGAAGACATCAGGACAAGCGGGACTGCTGAAGCCTATGGAGGCGCAGTTTATGCCAGCTATTCCACCACGGATTTTTACACCTGCACATTTAACAGCAACGTCGCGGCCGCGACTCTTACCGCCAGTTCGGACAACGTGT
>CAYWBA010000253.1:1069-4986 GCA_964455955.1 uncultured Planctomycetota bacterium
GCCATTTACGCGGTAGATTACAACGATACGCTTAATGTGTATGACTGCACCTTTACCAACAATAACGCTTCCGCGACAGGCGACGTTGGCGCCACAACAAACACGGCTATTAATGTTTACAGTTATGGTGGTGGAATTTACACCAGATTTGAAACGGTTTATATTTACAATACTACAATAACATCCAGCAGCGTTTCCGCCTCAGGCGCTGAAGTTGGCGGCAATCTTTATGACCAGGAAGCGTACGGCGGCGGCATCTATACTACTGCCCCCAACTCACTTATGATAAATAACTGCACCATTACAGGCAACTCGGCTGGTAACTATGGCGGTGGTCTGTTCTGCGACAGTTCGACCTCGCACGCTACGTTAGTTGACACCATCCTCTGGAGCAACACTGCCGCGACTACCGGTAACGAGATTTACCTTAACAGCACCTGCACCGTGCTGCTGTTCAACTCCGACTATGCGAACGCAACCGGTGACGTGGTGCTGGGTAGCGGGACAATCGCTACGACCGCCTGCATCAGCCTCGACCCGCTCTTTGTCGTGGGGCCGGGGGGCAACTACTACCTGAGCCAGGTTGCGGCAGGCCAGCTTGTTGACAGCCCGTGCCTCGATGCCGGCAGCGATACCGCCGTGAACCTCGGCCTCGACACCAAAACCACCCGTACCGATGCGGTGGTGGATGCGGGCCTGGTTGACATCGGCTACCACTACAAGCCGTAGCCTGAAACAGGCTGGCAGCAGTAACAAACTGCGTTGAACGCCGGGCCGGGTACAGAAAACCCGGCCCGGTTTTTATCCATCTTGAAGTGCAGGCCGGGATGAAAATACTTTGTTTTCCCAGTTGCCTCAATTATACTCTTACGTGGCACAGGTACTTTTACTCTTGTTGGGTTGGAGGTATGGATGGCCGGTGGAATGGTTGATATATCAGGCAAGCCTGTTATCTTTCGCAAAGCGGCGGCACAGGGCAGAATCACCCTCAAAAAGGAAACTGTGGAAGCGGTAAAGGCAGGCGCCATAAGGAAAGGCGACCCGCTCAGCGCCGCCCGGATTGCCGCAATTTCCGCTGTCAAGAAGACCCCGGAGCTGCTCGCGTTCTGCCATACCATCCCAATTGACTCGGTCGAGGTTGATTTTGAAGTCGAGCGCTCCGGCGTCAAAGTCACGGTGAATGTGTCAGCCTGGGCGAAGACCGGCGTCGAGATGGAAGCGCTCCTCGGGGTTGCAAACGCGCTCAACACTATATGGGACATGACTAAGTATCTTGAGAAAGACCCTGACGGCCAGTACCCCGGCACCGTGATTTCAGACATCCGCGTGACAGAGAAACTCAAGCTGGACTTGCCGCCCGGCCCGGACATCGCCCTCCCGACGCACCGGAAGCACAAGCAGGAGGCGCCCTCGTCGCTCGCCATCGCCGTCGTGACAGTTTCGACCTCCCGCACCCCCGAGACGGATGTAAGCGGCGACCTCTTGAAGGAAATCGCCCAAAACCACGGCCACTCTGCCGGAGCATACGCAGTTGTCCCTGACAGCGAGAAGGAAATCGCGGGGGCTGTGAAAAAGTTCCTCGAAGAGGGCGCTGACGCGGTGATAGTGAACGGCGGCACAGGGCTCGACCCGACAGACGTCACAATCGAAGCACTTGAGAAGCTCTTCGCCAAGAAGATAACCGCGTTCGGGCAGCTCCTCGCGCAGCTCTCGTTTACGGAAATCGGGACCGCCTTCGTGACCTCACGCGCAACAGCAGGGATAATTGGCGGAAAGCCCGTCTTCTGCATTCCCGGCAGCCCGGCGGCATGCAGGCTCGCGGCCGAGAAGCTGATTCTCCCCGAACTCGGCCACATAGTAAAACACTCCACAGGCACGTGAGCCTACTGCCCCAAGCCCAACTGCTTGCCCGCAATAATCCTTTTGGTGGTCTTGAAATGCCACTTCGCCACCAGTGGCAGCTTCTCCTCCCCGTGCGCCCTCAGAAACTCCCTGCCCGCATCTTCAACATGTGTCGCGCCCTTCGGGAAGTGCATGTTGAACTTTTTCTCAAGCGCGCCGAGCCCTTTGAGAAACTCGGCCCGCGCAATAACGGAAGCTGCCGCAACAGGCAGCTCGCGTTCCGCATGAGGCTCCTGAATGAGCCTGAGCTTGCGGCCCTTCTCCATCAGCGCGTTTTGCATAGTCTTCCCGCCGGCGAACTTGTCTATTATCGCCAGCTCGCAGTCGCGCTGCTCCAGCACGTTTTCAATCGCCCGCGCATGCGCCCACGCCAGGATTTTGTTTACGTTGTGCATGCGCCGGTGCAGGTCATTGTAACGCTGCGGCCCGATAGCGACGACCGAGTGCGGACAGGCGGACGCTATCTCCACCGCTATTCGCAAAGCCGCGGCGTCGGAAAGCTTTTTCGAGTCCTGCACGCCCTCTTCGAGCAGCGATTCCGCAGCCCACCTGTCAACCCAGACAGCCGCCACGACAAGCGGGCCGAAGTAATCGCCCTTGCCCGCCTCGTCGCTTCCAATAACGCCCTGCTCATACCTGGCGCCGACTATTTCCTTGAGGAACTGGTCAAGAAAGAGCTGCGTCGCCTTGCCCTGGACGAGGATGTTTCCCGTCTTGTAGTAGGTGGCGTTCACATCCTGGCCGACGGCGGTAAAAGAGCCTGCGTCGCCCTCGACCCGGTAGCCGGCCTCGTGCAGCCGCTCACTTAGGGCGGCTGCTTCCTGGGCCTTGAGAAATGTCACTGTGGATTTCAACACGTCTTTTGCCATGGCGCTAACCGAGAACCTCGAGAAACACATATATCGCAAGGCAAACTGCCGCTATAAACGTTGCAATCTTGAGCCCTATGCCTCTTGCATCAACGTAACTTGCAGGGCCGTAGAACCAGGCAGGCGGCTCGGGCGCTTGCAGAACACCTCGCACCCGCTGCGCGTTCGGCTCGAAGCGCGCAGGCCTGCGTCGCGTTAGAGTCTGCTCCGCGCCCGGCTCAGTTTCAAACTCTATCCCCAGGAGCTGCGAAAGCGAGAACTTCGCCTTCATCCCGCCTTTCAGGTCAAGCTGGTACATGCGCAGGAGCGCAACCCAGTAGTTATAAGCATTGAGCTGTGCCCGGCGGTTGAAAGTCAGTCCTTTCATCTTGCCGCCGGCGCCGCGTTTCGAGACTACCTGCATCCCCTTGTTCTGGGCCGAGCGCCTGAAGTGCTTGTACGTGCTGCGGGCCACCTGCTCAAATTCCCGAAAGCCCAGCGCACTGCCGCCGGGGCTGAAGCTGACTTCCAGGTTGTGGTTGAGCTGGTAGCACGCCAGCGGCTGGCGCGTAAAGACGCTCAGGACAAGCCTGCTGGCCGCCGGCATGCTTTCCCTTTCCTGCGCTTGCAGTTTCGCGCAGGTTATGGCAAGTACATCCTGCCATTGGAGCTCGAGTGTACTCCCCTCGCTTGTCTCAAGCTCGATTCTTTTGCTGCTGGCTCCGATTTTCCTCAGAGGGGTTATGTCGCCGGGCTCCGGCAGTTCTGCGGTCGGAATCAGGATAAAGGGAAGGTCCTGGCGCCACAGCTCCTCGCCGACAGTCTCGATTTCCGCCGGGGTGGCGTCGCGCAGGATAAACCCGCCGCCGCTCCTAATTCGACGCGCACCCTCCGCAACGTCGCAGCCGCGAAGCTTCGCAACAAGCTGGGCAAGGGGTTCGAGCTGGACCGGCCCGCCACTGGTCAGTACAACGGCGCAGAGGACGCGCCCGCGGGCCACGCGCTTAACTTCGCCCTCCACTTCCGAAATAACCGGAGCCGCCTCAAGCATTTCTTTCATGGCAGACATGTTAGCAGATTGCCGCCGCGGGCGCAAGCCTGATTGTCGCTTCACAAATGTGCGAAATTTACAAATTTTCATTGGTCTTCTTTCCCGCTTGCGTCTCC
>CAYWBA010000254.1:0-4955 GCA_964455955.1 uncultured Planctomycetota bacterium
TTGATATATCTTACGAAGGCTTTTATTCCATCTTTGTACTTAAAGGTCTCTTCTCTGTCTGCACGTTCATCCTTGAGGATTATCTCAACCCCGGCGTTCAGGAACGCAAGCTCCCGCATGCGATTTGCTATTGCTTCAAAGGCGAACTCTGCATCGCCGAATATTTCCGGGTCGGGCTTGAATATCACCTTGGTGCCGCGGCGCTTGGTTTTGCCGCGCGTCTTTACGTTCGCCTTCGGCGCCCCTCTCTCGTACTCCTGGAAGAAGGTCTGGCCGTCCCTGAAGACTTCGACTTCCATCCACTCGCTGAGTGCGTTCACGACCGAGACGCCCACGCCGTGCAGGCCACCGGAAACTTTGTATACCTTGTGGTCAAACTTGCCGCCTGCGTGCAGCTTTGTGAGAACGACTTCAAGCGCAGACTTCTTGGTTCGCGAGTGGATATCAACCGGGATACCGCGGCCATTGTCGGTTACAGAGGCGCTGCCGTCTGAGTTGAGACAGATTTGTATCTGGCCGCAGTGCCCGGCGAGAGCTTCATCTATGGAATTATCAATCACCTCATATATGAGATGGTGGAGCCCTCCCGTAGAGGTGTCGCCGATATACATCGCTGGCCTGCGGCGCACGCCCTCCAAGCCTTCGAGCACCTTGATGCTCTTGGCTGTGTAGCTGCTCTCGCTGTTAGGAGCATCCTTTTTCTTTTTTGTTTTGCCCGCATTGTCAACTGCGGTGCTCTTCTTCAACATCCTCGCCGTCTCCGACAAACTCTCCGAGGCGAAACTTCAACGACCTTACCTTTTTGTTTCCCATCTCCTGTTGTACAGAATCTACCAGCGAGCGCATATAGTAAGTCTTCAGCTCGGAGTAAAGGCTGCTTGAGGCAACTTCTATCGTTACGGCGCCTCTTTTGAAGGCGACCATCCGCGTTCGAGATGCTATTTCGGGTCCGACGACTTTCTCCCAGGCTTTACGCACGGCCTGGTTCTTCAGAGAGATACCGAGTCCCGATTCTTTAAGGAAGATGTTTAGCGCATCTCTGATACACGTTGTCTTTTTCACTAACTGACGCTCACCGGCATTACAATATACAAGTACTTGTGGCCCGGGTCTATCACTGCCGCCGATGAGCTGTCTTTGAACTTGAACTTGACTTCACCCCCACCGAGCGCCCGCAGCACGTCGCGGAGATAGTCGGGATTGAAGGCCATCTCAAGATCGCCGCCCTCATATTTAACATCAAGCACAACCTTTGCCTCGCCGACATCGGGAGAACGCGAACTGAGGTGCAGCTTATTATCTTCAAAGCTGAACCGTACCGCCTGCGACTCCCTGTCCCCGAGGAGAGCGCCCTCTATCACCGCCTGCTGCAGGTCTTTGACATCTATAGAAAGAACGTTCTCGCAACTGGCGGGCATTACAGCCTCGTAGTCTGGGAAATGTCCATCTATAAGCCTTGAGGTAAGAACGGCGTTGGTCGTGCTGGCAAAAATACTGTTTTCCTTTATAAGAATTTTCACCGGGGCATGTCCGCCCTCGCCGGCGGCGAGCGAGACTTTCTCAAGAAAGTTAACAAACTTAGTCGGAACAATAACGCCCTCGTGCTCGCCCTTTGAAACAACGGGCCGTACAATTCGCGCAAGTCTTTTGCCATCAGTAGCGACAAACTCCGCCTCGCCCTTTTTTATGACAAAATATACGCCATTTAAGGCATAGCGGGTTCGCTCCGTTGCAGCAGCGAAAACAACTTTCCTGACCATTTCAGCGAGAGTTTCTCCCTCCATCTCGGCCGCGTCTTTCCAGTCACACTCTTCCATGGAAGGGAAATCTTCCGGCTTATCGCCAAACACTTTGAAGTTGCCCCGCGATGTTTTGATATGAAGTGCCTGGTCTTCGGTATACAGCTCAATCTTTTCATCAAGAACTCTTGAAAGAATTTCAACTACCTTGGCTGCCGGTACTACAGCGCTTCCGCTTTCCTTCACTTCAGCTTTTTCAACAGCAAGACTGATACCGACTTCCATGTCGGTAGCTTGGAAAACAATGTGATTATCTTTTGTAGTTATCAGAAAGTTTTGTAGAATCGGCCTACTCGTCCTTGAAGGTACTATTCCCTGAACCAATGAAGCAGCTTCAAGAATCCCTTTTCTGTCAGTTGTAACCTGCATCTTCTTCTCCTGTCGCAAAAGTACTGTCAGTAGTTATTATTTTAATCTTATTAATTCATCTTTCATAGTCATCTTTCATCTTTTATGAAAGTACTTGAATAACTTTTCGCAAAATTCCCTTAGCGCAAGTACGTAAACAGGATGTAGCATTGTCATAACTGGCCGATGCTTAAAGTAACCTGTGTATAACTCGGTGGACAGTTTTCCACAAAGTTTAGAGATGTTAGCAGCAAATAGGGTTCGGGCATCAAGATACGCCTTTTCCACACTTTTCCTTCAACAAACAAGTATTGTTTAACCAATCTTTCAACAGGTCGGTGAATAGACCTGTTCTTTGCACTATTGCGTAACAATATCTCTGCGGAGCGTAGAAATAGTTTCAACGAGAGATGCGTCTTTCTCTATAGACTTTTTAATCTTGTCTATCGCGTAGAGCACGGTGGTATGGTCTCTACCGCCGAAGTGGCCGCCGATTTCGACAAGGGAAAGCGAAGTCAGCTCTTTTGCAAAATACATACATATCTGGCGCGGGAAGGCAATTGATTTAAGCCGCCGTTTACCCTGCAGGTCCGTCACTTTGAGATTAAAATGCTCCGCGACTACGGCCTGTATGTCTGTAATTCCCACTCTCGGTGCTGGAACCTTTGTTTCTTGGAGAGTCTCACGCACAAGCTTCAGGTCAAGCGGGCGGTCCGTAAGGGCGGAAATGCCCAGAGACCTTACCACCGCCCCCTCAAGCTCTCTTATGCTTGTTGTTACATTGCCAGCAATGTACTCTACGACATCCCGGGGAATCTTTCGGTTGAGCAGCTTTACTTTCATATGCACGATGGCTATCCTTGTTTCCAGCTCGGGAGGCTCTATCTTGGCTACGAGCCCCCACTTAAAGCGGGTTACAAGCCTCTCCTCCAGAGAAGGGATTTCCCTGGGAGGACTGTCACTCGAAAGGATTATCTGCTTTTGGGAGTGGTAAAGAGTGTTAAATGTATGGAAAAACTCCTCTTGGGTGCGTTCCTTGTTCGCGAGGAAATGGATATCGTCTATGGCCAGCACGTCAACGTGACGGTAGCTGTAACGGAAATTCTCAAGCTCACCCCGCTCAACCGAGGCAATAAATTCGTTCACAAAGTTCTCGCAGGACAGAGATAAGATATTTAGGTGCGGGTTTGAGGTCTGTATCTGGTGGCAGCAGGCCTGAAGGAGGTGGGTTTTGCCCATCCCGACGGCTGAGTGCAGGAAGAGGGGGTTGTAGGACTTCCCTGGTGCCTCGGCGATGGCTACAGCCGCTGCATGAGCTAAGGCGTTGCACGGGGCCACAACAAAAGTTTCAAAAACAAAGTTCTTGTTAAGCGGAACCCCTCTGTTGCGGGAAGCATGCCAGGTTGCGCGCGGCGAGCTCAGGTAAGGCCTTTCGAACTGCGAGTGCCCGCCCCTCACGCAAATGGCGGCACTCACCTTACGCCCGGCAGCCTCGCTCAGGCATCTGTTTATCATGTCAAGGTAGTGGTTTGTAAGCCAGTCGGAAAGGAACCGGTTTGGCACCTCGAGGACAACATCCTGGCCTGTCGGCCCGTCAACGCATCCCAGTGCCTGGAACCAGGTGTCAAACTGCTGTTCACTCAGTCTCGTCCGTATCAGCGAAAGAGCAGCAGACCACAACTCGCTGGTAGACAAAGACATATATATGGCCTTTCCCAAGGTAAGTACCGCGTTACTTGAGACTTCACATTATAGCAAGAAAGGTGTGAAAGTCAACGCTGAAATGGACAAAATTTGGGGCGCGGGTGGCACCCGCAGGCAAGATAACCACTCGGAACGCAACAGGGAAAATGGACAGTACCCCGAAAGACAATGCCGTCTTGCGAACCCAGGCGCTGGGGAAAATTGCTTGACTTCCGGCACGACCGTTATTATAAAAAATAGTTTGTGCTGCAAGGTGTCAATTTTTTGCCGGAGAAATAATCATGGTCGAGGTTGAACTGTCCCGCATAGTGATTAACGAGGCGTCCGATGAGCAGGTCATCTACCTTAAGGAAAAGAACGGGAAACGCAGCTTCGCCATACTAATCGGGATATTCGAAGCGCTTGCCATAAACCGTGTTGTAAACAACAGGCCGCTGCCCCGTCCCCTTACGCACGAGCTTCTCGTTTCCATTCTACACACGCTTGGCGCCAGGGTCACACGCTGCCTGGTAAGCGACCTGAGGGATAACACATATTATGCAATTCTTACAGTCGAGAAAGATGGTAAAACGTACGAGATAGACGCGCGTCCGTCCGATGCCGTAACCCTCGCCATCCACGAGAAGGCCGACATCTATGTGGAGGACGTTGTCATGGATGCTGTGGCAAAAGAGGAAAAAGGCTAACCCTGGCGGCCTCCGGCCGAGAAAGGAGACAGTAGAACAGTAGATTCTGTGAAAATCTCCTCACAACTATCTGCTGCTCTACTTACTTGAAAATCGGAGATTTTCACGGAGGGTTGGCAGAGTGGACGATCGCGACGGTTTTGAAAACCGTTGTACCGAAAGGTACCACAGGTTCGAATCCTGTACCCTCCGAGTTTTGCCCGCACAGCGGGCAAAAATAGAGCAGTAGAGAGTAGTAAGTCGAAAGTAGAGCGCTCTCACGTGTAAAATCGCAGAGAGAAGAGTTAGCCCGAATGCTGTCTGGCCAGGAATTAGTAATTATGAATTGCAATTTTGCATTCTTCATTTTCCGTTTTTCCTTTGAAAGTAGAGAGTAGAGCCGCCTTCGGCAAGGGGCATTCGAAGGCAGCAAGAATGG
>CAYWBA010000255.1:0-4949 GCA_964455955.1 uncultured Planctomycetota bacterium
GGTCAGTTCGGAAACGCCGGGATTATGGCCAAGCAAAGCCTGGAGTTCTACCCCGCCTCGCACAGTGTCCGGGAGTCATACCGGCTGTTCAGAAAGGTCAAGTACCAGGACGAAATAAGAAGGCTTACCCAGCAAATCAAGGCCCGCCCAAACCCCAGCAGCTTTGCCATGCTTGCAGAACTCTTCAGCGAAATTGGCGAAACAGACAGGACACTCGACATCTGCCGCGAAGCTATAAGGAAGTTCCCCGATTACGAGGGTACTTACCTGATCGTCGGCAAAATTCGTTACAATCGCTACAGGGAGGAAGGGCTTCCGCGGGACGGCATGCTCGCTGTAGAGTTCTTTGAAAAAGCACTCAAGCTAAATTCGCGGAATTACAAGACCTTGATGCAGCTGGGTGAAATCTATCTTGAACTGGGGATGCCCACAATGGCCGTGGAGAAGTTCAAGGGCGTCCTGTACTTCGCCCCGGAGGATGAGCGCGCAAAGCAGTTCCTGGCCTACGCCCAGAGCCAGCCTGCGGAAACAAACCCGGATATTGAAGAGCATTTCAAGGAACTGAAGGCCAAGCGGGATGCTGCGAGCGCCGAGCGCAGGGAATTGTCCTTCTCTGTTGAAGAGCTTGAAGCCAAGCTGCAGAATTTCAGGCCGTTTCAAGGTCTCTACGCAGTAATTATTACCTCTACCAACGGGCGTAAGCTGGCCTCACGCGTTGAGGTCCAGCTTGATGAAGCGCTCGTACGCAACGCTATGGCAGCCATATTCCGTGCCGCTGAAGATTCGGCACTGCGGATGGACATCGGCGGGTTTGATACAGGCATCATTCTGGGGCAACACTATCTGGTAAATCTTTTCAAGTTTGAAAACCTGGCCTGTGCCGTGCTTGCTTCTTCACAGGTCAAGCTGGAGGTTGTGCAAGAAGCCACTAATGCCTTTATTGACGATACCCTCTACACGACAGTAGGAGCTTAGTTTTTATAGATGGCCGACATGATAACCATTCTTGAGGAACTCAACAAGGAGATAGGCGTAATAGGCAGCCTGGTCGTCACCCAGGACGGAATTGTTGTTGCCAGTGCCCTGGGCCCCGACCTTGATGACGATACAGTAGCAGCACTTGCCAGTAACGCTATCATCGCTGCCAAAAAAGCCATGGCCCAGCTCGGTGACAACAATTGCTATCGGTTCATACTCACTGCCGTGCACGGAAAGATGGTTTTCGAGGATATAGGAATTGCGTACCTGGTCGTGGTCACTCACCAGAACATCCCTCTGGGCCAGACGCAAATTGCAATCAAGGGAGCTGCTTACAAAATACGGCACCGTAGAGTGGAATAGACAGGTGCTGGGAGGAGTGGAAGAGACATGGTTCAGATCAATTTTGCGTTACGAGAAGTTAACTGCAAGATTGTTTACTACGGTCCCGGCCTGAGCGGCAAGACTACAAATCTTGAAATGATTCACGCCAAAGTGCCCCAAAACCACCGAGGCGACCTTACCTCAATCGCCACGGAAGGTGACCGGACGCTGTTTTTCGACTTTATGCCGCTGGAGCTTGGCAAAGTGGATGTTTTGAACTCGCGCTTCCAGCTCTACACCGTGCCCGGCCAGGTCTACTACAACGCTACTCGTAAACTTGTGCTCCAGGGCGCCGACGGACTCATCTTCGTCGCCGACTGCCAGGAAGGCAAGCTTGAGGAAAACAAGGAATCTCTCAAGAACCTCCTCGACAACCTCAAGGAATACAATCTGTTTATCGAAGAGATTCCCTTTATCATGCAGTACAACAAGCGCGATCTCCCCAACGTGATTCCGATTGATGTACTTGAAAATGAGCTTAACCCGCGGAAAGTCCCGTATTTTGAGTCAGTAGCTATTACTGGTGAAGGCGTATTCCCCACGCTGAAGAAACTGGCAAATATGGTGCTTGACGGCCTCAACAAAGAGTACGGCGTCAAGCAGCCACCAAGAAGGGTTGCCGCCCCAGTAGCCACGCCAGCTGCCGCTCCCCGTCCCCCGGCCGCAGCCGCACCTCCACCCAGACCCGCCGCACCTGCCCCACCACGGCCCGCTGCCGCTGCCCCACCTCGGCCCGCAGCCGCCGCGCCACCCCGGCCCGCTGCTGCTGCACCACCCCGGCCAGCCCAGCCGAGGCCACCAGCCGCCCCTGCTGCTGCCTCACCGCAGCGCCAATCTTTCGTCCCAGGTGTCACGAAGAAGGCCCCGCCACCGGCAACTGAAAAAAGGCCCAGGGCGCTCACCATACCGAGCGAGGGCAAAGGACCCGGCTGGGCTGTAGCAATAATCTTTCTCATCATTGGCATAGTAGCCGGAATCGCGGCAGAGCATTTCCTTAACATTCTCAGCAAAATTCTCAGCGGTCCGTAACCTGATTTAACAGTACCCTGGCCGGCTACCGCAGAGCCCCTCTTGCAGAGAACTCGCGCAAAACGCTATTTGATTTGTCCCGGAGTTGGCTTTCGTCTTCTCCCGGTAGATAAGCCCCTCCGTCGAATTACCGGCATGCTCTAATAAATTTTCATTTTTTTGCCTATTGAGTCCAACGTTTCCGCAGTCAAACCGTTAAAACTATTGGAAACAAGTTGTCTAAAGACAAACTCTATCAGGAGGTCTCCTATGATCGCTGGAACACGAGGCTGGAAAACTGTCCTTGCAACAGCTATTGTCGGCGTAATTGTCCTTTGCGCCCCACCCTCTACCGCACTTGCCGAAGACATAATAAAGATACTCGACGGCGGCACCATCAGAGGTTTCATTATAGAAGAAACCGACGAGCATGTCTTGTTCCGCAGGAAAGGCGGGGATGTTCAGGAAATACCCAAGGACATGATTGATTACATTAGACGGGGCCCCGCCTTCGAGGAAGAATTCAAGCAAAAGTGGGACAGACTTATGGCTAAAGGCCCCGACGCGGATTCGGCTTTCGAGCTCGGGCTTTGGTGCGAAGACCGCGGGCATATGAAAGAAGCGGACCAGTGTTATGAGCTAACCATCAGACACAATCCTGACCACATGATAGCGCGTGAGAAACTGGGCCATATGCAATGGGAAGGAAAATGGCATAAAACCCCCGAGGAATATTACAAGGCCCGTGGTTATGTGCTTTATGAAGGTATATGGATACCCAAGCAAGACAAGGAGAAATACGAGGCAGGCCTGGTGAAGCTTGACGACGGAACCTGGGTCTCCAAGAAAAAACTCGAAGAAATGAAAAAAAAGAAACGCATGGAAGCCAGCGCTCCAGACAAAACAAGACCAGGCAAGAAAAAACCTGATAAAAACAAGAAGAACGGCAAAAGCAAGGTCTGGAAGCGCCAGAAGCTCGACCAGGAGTTCTACAAGGACAGCTCC
Organism: uncultured Planctomycetota bacterium; assembly: GCA_964455955.1. GTDB lineage: Bacteria > Planctomycetota > SKW154 > SKW154 > DAOVDS01 > CAYWBA01. Next base: position 3,376 of record CAYWBA010000255.1, read on the forward strand.
GGCAGCGTCCCCTGGGCCAGCCGTAAGAATGTTGAAACCAAGTACTACATAATCGAGTCCAACGCCTCAAAGAAACATATTAAGCATTATTCCAAGATGCTTGACATGATATTTGAGAAATACGTCTCGGTATTCAAGAAGGCCCCTTCATCCAAATGCAAGGTCCGTATTTACTCATCACACCAGGAGTTTATGAATCAGGAGCACAAGGGAGGAGGAGTAGGAGGCTACTACGCGCCGGGCCGCGGCCTTGTAGTTGCCTATCACGGCACCTTCGGCAAAACCGGCTCAACGCAGACCGTCATCTTCCATGAGTGCACACACCAGTTCCACGACATGGTCGCCGGCATACGCAATACCCAGATTTGGTTTATTGAAGGACTTGCAACCTTCTTCGAGTGCTCGGAAATTGACGAGAAAGGAAAAATTCATATCGGCGTCGTCAACAGCCTGCGCTTCCCCACTGTTAAGAAAGAAACCAAGTCGGGAAGGTATATTACCCTGGATACCCTGCTGCGCACGCAGCAATCCGGTTACAGCGGCAGGCACTACGCCTACGGATGGAGTCTTATTTACTTCCTCGTTTACACAAACAAGAACAACCGCAAACTCTTCAACAGATACTGGGTCGATGTGGCCAACGGGCGGGGTGAAAAGCCGGGGTCGCCGGAGTTCAAGAAGATGATAGGCGTTCCTGTCCAAGACCTCGATGACTGCTGGAAGGAATGGATTCAGGTACTCGATAAGGACGACCTGCCTGAGGAGGTCCAGACTAAGTCCAAGGATTTCCTCAAAGACTACAGCAAAAGGAAGAAGAAAAAGAAGAAATAGCAGAATATTATAACACACCCCGCTGCTCCGCGCACCGCACGCGTCAGTTTATTGCTTTCTGATTGTACTCATGTCAAATTTTGGCTTGATGCAGCACTCTCTTCAAAGTAGAATGCAGCTTTCCCAGAAAGCAAACAGGTATCTCTTGGCCTCTTGAGCAGCAGCGAAAGGAGTGTGGTTACATGATTAAGTTCAGTGACAGACAGTTAAAGATTCCCCGGATGGCGCGGCCAGTTTACCTGGTGACGGGCGGTACATCCGAGTTCAGACGCGCCTTCCCCCACAAAAAGACGGAAGAGCTATGCATTGATTCCTTGCGGATGGCGGCCGAGCTCACCGGAAAGAGCATGGCCGAACTGAAAAGTTATGTCCATACAGCCTACTACGGCCATTTCGCAGACCACTTCGGCGACCAGTTGCTCGGCGAAGCAGTCATCCACGACAGGCTCGGCCTCGACCCGCTCGGAAACATCGGAATCAAAACCGGCGGGGCTACAGGCGGCTCAACCCTCTGGGAAGGGTTTAAAACTGTAGCATCCGGCTACTCCGACTGCGTACTCTGCATGGGCTGGGAGCGCATGGACGAGGTCCCGACAGACGAAGGAAACCACCTTATCGCCTCCGCAGCCGACAAGGACTGGGAAACCCCCCTCGGCCATATCTACACCGGGTACTACGCCGTCATGGCCCAGAGGTACTGGAAAGTATTCGGGAAGGAAGAAGATTCCTTCCGCCGCACAATG
>CAYWBA010000256.1:0-4944 GCA_964455955.1 uncultured Planctomycetota bacterium
GAAGACAAAGAAGAGAATTTTGGTTAAGAAAGAAAAGGACAGGTTGTACCTGCTCCGCGACTCTGCGGTGAGGTTAACCCGTTGAGGTACAAGATGTTACGTAAACCTACACGCATTGGCGTGACGCAACTGCCTTATGAGGCAATGACTTGCGCTATTTCTTCGCCATCCTGGCAGAAGTGCTCTAAAAACAGCAAAAAATTTACAAATGGCTTTCCCGTTTTTGGACATCGCGTCTCCGTAACCTGTTTTACTAACAACGAGTTACAATTTCCCTATACCACCCGCCTGGAAGTAAAATTTGTAAATTTTGCACATTTGTACCGGCCACAGGACGGGCGGAAAGATGCGCGTTTGTGGAAGCAGGTCGAGATGCCGCTTACACCTGCGGATTGGTTTCGTATAAGGAGTGTGAGGATTCAGGGCGAACAGAAACAGCAGTCTTGGAGGAGACAACGGTGAGAAAGCTTCTTGTTCTGGTTATGGCTCTTGTACTGGTGATAAGCACTGCGGCACTTGCGGATGAAGTCATTCTCAAGAATGGCGACAGGGTATCGGGTAAGGTGATTGCCGAGTCGGAAAGCTCAGTTACCATCGAAACCGGGTACGGGAAGCTCACTATTCCCCGGTCTGACATTGAGAGAGTTGAACGGGTCAACCCGTACAGGGAAGAGTATGTCCGGCGGTTGGCCGGGCTTGCGGCGAAGCACAGGGAGCTGGCGAAGTGGTGTGAAGAAAACAATCTTGGGGAAGAGGCTGAGGAGAATCTTGCATTAGCGCTGGAGCTGGAGAACAAGCTGACTGCTCTGCGGACCGGGCGGTCGGAGCTGGTTGAGGGGATTGACTTAAGAGTATTCGACGCTGTCTGGGAAGCTGTACGGGACCATTTCTATGACAGGGAGACCTACAACGGCTGCGATTGGAAGGCAATGCGGGGAAAGTACTTTCCAAGGGCGAAGGCTGCAAAGACTCAGATTGAGCTCTACGACGTGTGCAACCTGATGCTGGGTGAGCTTAACGCTTCGCACTGTTACCTCTGGTCTCCGTATGTGTGGAGGGACCATGTCGCGGTGGAGTTTCAGGGCAAGAAGTCGCTTCAGGCGGGCCTGGAGATATTGAAGCTCGGCGGCGATAAATACTTTGTGCGGAGCGTTCTTGACGGCGGGCCGGCGGACAAGGCTGGTGTCAAGCTGGGAGACGAGCTTGTGGGCGTTGACGGCAAGCCGCCGGGTTTGAGCGCAAGGGTGGTGCTGAAAGACGGTATCTCGACTGCGCAGCGCGGGCTGTTTACGCTTCGCACTGACACAGGCGGCGTCGTTACGCTGGGCCTTCGCAGAACCAGGGGCGGGAAGGTTGCTGAGGTGCAGGTGAAGCCCGGGATGACTTCGATGCTTGAAGCGGCGAGGAACTCCGCCCGCGTAATTGACCGGGGCGGCAAGAAGCTCGGCTACATTCACCTGTGGCATTTTATGAACAGGGAAGTGGTTAACGCTCTTCGGGATGCGGTTGATGGCAAGCTGAAGGATTGCGACGGGCTTGTGCTTGACATTCGCGGCAGGGGCGGCTCAGCGTGGGTCATAAGACAGGTTCTGCGCGTCTTTTCCCGGGGGCGCTGGTCCAAGCCGGCGGTTGTGCTTGTAGACGAGGACACCTCAAGTGCCAAGGAGATATTTGCCCACTACTGGAAAAAAGGGAAGCTGGGGCCGGTTGTTGGGAAAAAGACTCCAGGTCATGTCCTCGGCTCAACCTGCATTCCAATGCCGGACAGCTCCATGCTTCTTCTTGCCAGAACGAGAGTATCACGGATAACCAGGGGGGAAGACCTGGAAGGCAAAGGGGTTGAGCCGGATGTAACGGTGAAGCAGAACTTCGAGTACTGCGGGGGGAAGGACCCCATAATTGAAACGGGGATGGAGGAACTGCTAAAAAGCATAAAGCGCGCGCTCACCGAGCCGCTGTTTACGCCTTGTCATGAGGCAAAGAAGGCAGCATAGCTTCGGTCACAAGGATAACGGCCGGGCAAGTCGCCTTGCCCGACTTTGAATTGTTACCTTGGCCTAAGACATGTGTTTGTTGACGAGCTTGGTCAACTCAAACATTGTTACCTGTTTCTTGCCGTTGAAAACTGGCAGGAGCTTTTCATCGGCGTTGATGTTTCTCCTGTTGGCCGGGTCCTGAAGATCATGCTTTTTGATATAGGCCCAGATCCTCTTGGTAATCTCCGTTCTTGGAATCGGCGTGCTGCCGACGATTGCTGCAAGAGCCTTGTCTGGCTGCACGGGTTTCATGAACGCAGGATTCGGCTTGCGTTTCGCCATGTTTCCCCCCTTCAGGCAAAACCACTGTCCTAGAAAAACAGAAATAGAGTTGGAGAAAAAATAGCTGTTAGAGACGCGTTAGTCAAGACAGTATTTTGCTGAAACAAAGAAATATTTTAGGGCGTGACATGGCAGCAAGGGTAAAAGCAGGAGGAAAACTTTTCTGTTCGAACGTTGCGTTGCGTCTATAGTAATGGCGGGTGCTGGCAAAAACAGAGGAATTGTGTAGTGCCAGGGCCGCTTTCCAACTTGCATAAATATGCAAGCATCAAGAGTTTGACTGGACTGCATTGCATATGGATGATATAATAACATAGTGGATTCTATCTATCATAGGGTTCAAGGACTTGTGAGGAGAGTTCTTACTTATGCCCGTACTGGTCAGGTACTGCAACAAATGCGGCATACGTATTTCACCTCTTGAGCTTGAGATGAACAAGGCCGTAAAGCACGGGGGTGTATACTACTGCGCCAAGTGTGCCGAAGAGCTCGTGATTGTTGCTGAGGTTGTCGAGGAAAGGCACAAGAAATCCGACCGGAAGAGAATCTCAGCGCCGGGCCGCAGGTATGCTGCTCCAAGCGACCGTGAGAGGGTTCCTCCACGCTACGTGCACAGGGAGCGCCCGCTGCGTGTCGAAGAGGCGGGGAGGCAGGAAATTCCCCGGCGCTCAGGCAGCCTTGTCCTTGTGTTCCTGATTATTGCTGCCATAGTCGTTGTTTCGATAATTGTCGGATTGGTTGTTCTCAACAGGCGCCCAAGAGGCACACCTGCACCAGATACGGATGTGAGCACTCCGGAGAAGCCTGAAGAAAAGCCACCTGTGAAAGAGCCGGATGTTGTTGAACCAGGCAAGGCAGAGGACGCCTTGCGCGCTGAATTTAACGCAATAGTCAAATGTCCCGTGGACGACCCCAAACAACTTGGCGAGGTCATCCACAAATTGAATGACTTTGTCAGAAAACCTGATTTGCCAATGTCTGTGTCTTTGGATGCAAGAAAGAAGATTCGCTCTTACGAAAGCAATCTCAAGCAGCTCGCGAAGTCTGGGCTCAAGAAGCTTTTATTAGCCACCGACACTTTGGTGAAAGAAGGTAAATTTCAGGAAGCTATCGAGAAACTCAACTCGTTTCCCGCTGCTTTCGATAGGTTTGTGGGAAATGAGATAGATAAGGATCTGCAGCGCGTTTACAGGGAGCAGGGCGGGGACGAGAAGTATCTCGAACTCGTCAGGATTTCGGACGACGCTCTCAAGCAGGGCAACCCGGAACTCGCGGGTAAGAAGGTGCGGGAATGGATTAAAGATTTCCAGGGCACCGTTCACGAAGGGGAAGTGCGCAAGCTTCTGGCGTCAATAGAGGAAAAGATAGAGAAACAGAAACAGGAATACGGCAAAGTCAGAAAAGAATTTGACGAAGCGATGAAGCTTGCCAGGGTTCAGGCTGAGAATGAGAGCTACAAGGAGGCCGCGCATCTGCTGAAGGATTTCGCAGACAAGCACCCGAACGAGAAGGAGCTTGTCAGAAAGGCACAGGATGCCATAAAGCGTTACGAAGACTTAGCCGAGAAACTTGCGCAAGAGCAGGCCAGGAAGATAGAAGGAGCACGTTTCTTTGTTGATTTTACAAAGGATTCTCCAGTTTCGAACATGAAATACAAGTATGAGAATGCAGTGCCAAAAGCGCTCGAAGATGGCACGCACTGCCTGTATATGGTGGCGCCTGAGGCATCTGTCGTTGTCGTGGAGTTCGAGCTTGAGGAGAAGCCAAGTAAATTTGTGCTGGTCATCGAGCACGCAGAGGGGAAGCCGCCTACCGGCAGGTTTTGGAAGGCGGATATTGTAATTCTTGTCAATAGCCAGAAAATCCCGACAAATTACAAGCTTCACCGCAAGTTCAATACAGACGTGTTCAAAATACACGGGTTTGTTCAGAAAGGAAACAATACTATTAAGATAGGCCTGACCAAAAAATCCAAATCTCCTTACCTGCTTAAGAGGCTTGCAGTGGCGAAGTCAGCCGATGAAGCTTTTCCCGCACCCAAGAAGCCGGACGGCAAGGAAGACGGAACAACTCCAGACGAGGGCGTGCAAGAGAAGCATCTTTTCGACGGCAAAACGCTGGATGGCTGGAAAGACACCGGCCCGGCAAAATGGAGTGTACAAGAAGGCTCAATAATGGGCGTGCACACAGGAGGGGAGAAGCCGGGTTACCTCTATCCTGTCGTTGAGCAGAGCGAGAAATGGTTCAACTACAAGCTGTCGTTTGAGGTCAATTGCGATGTTGCCGGCGGGTGGCAGGTGGGGCTTCGCACCCGAACAGAGCTCGGCGGCATCGTTTCCAGCAACCTGCTTGATGCAAGTAAGGAATTTGTTGCTGATAAATGGTACAAGATAACGCTTCGCCTTGAAGGCAAGAATATTTACACTTCTGTTGATGGGTCTGAGGAGCGCTTGCTTGAGCAGGACGAGAAGCTGCTGCCCGGCGCTTTTGCCTTCGGCGTCAAGCCCGGCGCCGTCGCGCATATTAAGAACGTTACCTTCAAGCTAATCAGCACCAAATAGTCTTTAAGATTTTCTTTGTCTTCTGGAATTTTTAAGAGCCTTTGCGTGTTTATAAGCCTGGGTAG
>CAYWBA010000257.1:0-4917 GCA_964455955.1 uncultured Planctomycetota bacterium
ACACCAAAAAGATGTGCAAAACGGCAAAATATTTTCTTCGTAACACCCTGCCGGCAAAGAGCTTGCGCAAAGTGTCAAAAGTTTTGCAAATCCGTGTAGCTAAAAGGGGCATTCTGGCGCGCTGATTATAGAGGGCTGTGATGAAAAAAACAGCCATTTTTACCGCAGAGACACAGAGAACGCAGAGGAAGAAGTTAATGCAAAGTTCAAAAAGCAAAATGCAGAATTGCAATGAAAAATTCAAAATGAGCACGAAGCCCCACGCGCAAGCGTGGGGAGATGAAACAATAACAGTAGAACAGTGGAGCAGTAGAGCTGCGGGCGAGGTGCTGCAAGCACCTTTGACAAAAGTGGCTACGCCACCTCGCCCGCTTAACAAGCCGGGGGTTTTATACCCCCGGAACGAACCACCATCCCCGCCGCGGGAGGCGGGGCTTTTGAACCCGTTTGAAGGAAGGAGGGTTTGAGATGGCGTTGACGAGAAGGAAAGTGTTGGAGCGGCGGTGGCGCAGCCACTTTTAATTTTAGGTTATGTCAGGTTGACGAAAGGAGTGCAAAAATGGCATTGACGAGAAGAGAGGTGCGAGAACGGCGGCTAAGAGTCACAACCCTGACTGTGAGAGGGCTTTCGCCGGGCGAAATCGCGCAGGTGCTGCACGTTCCGCCGGAGACTGTCTATAACGACCTGCGGGTGATTCGCAGCGCTCGCAACGAGGCGCTTGTCGCGCATTCACGCAAGGAGATGCTTGCCCAACTGCTGCTTAACGCACGTGAGCGGACACGCGAGCTGTGGAACGTTATCGAGAATGCGGACTCGGACTACGTGAAGCTGCTTGCCCTGCGCGAGCTTCGCATCCACGACCAGGCGGTGCTCAAGAACATATCGCTGCTCTCAGGCGCATTGAAGCCGGACATTGCGGAAAGGCTCGGCCTGCCGCCCGCGCCACCTTCAGTTGTCAGGGAGATGGAGGCGCTTTCAAGCACTCCCGAACTTATCGTTGCAGGGGATGGGTCTGCACAGACTACATCACCGGCGGCAGACGGGCAGCCCGATTCGGCGAGTCCGGTTCACCCGGCTCCTGACCACACTAATGTAGCGGAAGACCCCTGCGAATCTGTAAATAGAATCCCGAAGTCTATGCCAGAAAAGGAGTTAAATTTACAGGGCCCCGGCCCGGAATCCGCTTCTGAGACGGGAGCGGGAGGTGGGGTGCAGCCGGATATTGAGAGGGAAGCGCCCGCGCCGGAGAGGGAGAAGGGCCGGGATACTGAACGGCGAACAGGATAGGGTGAGAAAAAAGAGAGAAATGATATGGACAAAGCGATTCTTTATTTTACCTGTTTAATGTCGCCTGCCGGGGCGCTGGTATTACTTGATATTGGTGTATTTCCCCCCGTTCTCCGTCGCCAGGCGCTTCAGGAAATCGAGAAACTGCTGAGGGCTTATACCCTGGTCCTGCGACTGGTGTTTGGAGACGACAGAGTCAAAGCCGAATGTATGAATAACGACCTTGCGCGACCGGTTGGTATTGCGGACAAAATCAAGTATCTTGCTTATAAGACCGGCGGATTCGCTGTAACCCGTATGCACAGGCGCGCCATCGGTCAAAAGGACTATCGTATCCGCCTCTTTGTTCTCAAAAGCCTCCTTGAGCGCATCGTCAGTATGAGTGTTGCCGTGAGGCGTGAATTTTTTCACAAATGCTATTGCCGATTGCTTGGCCTTGGTGTTTGCACGGGCAAGCTTTCTCTTCTGCCAGGTAGTTACTTGTGTGGCGTAGGCGATGATGTTGAACTTGGTCCTGGGATGGAGGGCGGAAATGAGCTTTGTTAACTGGTCTTTGACCATTTCCATTCTCGTTGATTTTACAATCTTGCCACCTTCGCCGCCGGAGTACGTGTCTTCCTCTCCCATCGAGGTGGACGAGTCAATTACGAAGCAGACTCGTCTTGAGAGGATTTCCTTGCCGAAGAATCTCGGGGCCTTCTTTATTTCTTCCTCCAGGAGCCCTGTCCTGGTGCCATCCGGGGCCTGGGGCCGTGAGTTGGGGTTGGCCTTGAGCTCTTCCTTGCGAACCCTCCAGTATTCGCGCCACTTGTCCGCAGTGCCGAAATCCGCGCCTGTGAGTGTCGTGAGTGCTTTGCGAACATCCACCCAGGGAAGCCCTTTGGCTTTCGCCAGCTTCTCCAGCAAATCTATGAGCGCGTCAACAGATTCATACCCGCCTATCTGGACAAGCGACCTGACTGCCTCGCGTGTAACTTCCATCTTTTTCTCGTTCCGAATCAGCTCGCAGAGCGCCTGGCGGTTCTCCTCCCCGCCCTTCTCGCCCAAAACCGCTGTTAGCAACTGGCGCGCCTCCCACATCTTCTTCTTGAGCATCTGCTCACGCATGAAGGCGAGAGCTTCGGGGCCGGTTATCTTCTTGAGAGCCTCCCTGGCTGCCTCGAAGGCGTCGGCCTTTATATCATCTCCAACACTGTACTTGTCGAGCGTGAAAGCCATCTTGAGAATGACCTTGACACTGTCGAGGGAGTTTACAGAGCCGAGTTCCCTGATGCAGGAAACAAATTCCGGCCAGTTCCCCGCCTTGGCCGCGTTGGAGATTTTTTTCTTTATCTCACCGAGGTCTTGCCCGATTGCAATTCCCACAAACAGCAGCAGCACAAGCCCCACAATCACAACCTTCTTCACAGCCTGTCTCCTTCCGCAACGTATTCACAACTTTATTCTGCAAAAAATCCGCTACGTAGTCTTTAACCCCGCTGCAGCCAATTTATTTCCAGTATATGAAAGTTTCCGCGAAATTGTGACAATAACACCGGAACAGAGTACAAACTTCTTGACCCTGCGCTTCGAAGTGCAACGTGCAAAAAGCTGCTGCAAAAACAGAAACACGCCCGGGAGGATTCGAACCTCCGACCGCCGGATTAGAAATCCGGTGCTCTATCCACTGAGCTACGGGCGCGTACCGCTAAGATTCTACAGGCGCGGCGGAATCAAGGCGATTTGCCCGCCTTTCCTTTTTCCATGCCCAGCAGCGCCAGCGCCCTGCGGCCCCACTGCCCTTCGGGGTCAAGCTGCACAGCTCTGCCAAGCGCCTCCCGGCGGGTGCCGGGGTCTGATACGCTTGAGAGGCCGAGGTGATAGTGGATTTCGGCGAGAAGCTCCTCGTCACCGGGTGGCGCTTTCGCAGCAGCCTCGCGCAGGGTTCTTGTCGCTTCCATGTTACAGCCCAGCCGGTGCAGCACAAAGCCCAGCGTGTCGAGGTAAAGAGCGGTGTTTCGCGCCCCGGCAGTCAGGGCTTTGCGCGCAAGCTCTTCCGCCTCTTCGAGGTTCTTGCCGAGTGTCGCCCATGTGTAGGCAAGCGCATTTGCAGCATCTGGCAGATTGGGCTCGAGCTCCAGGGCCTTCGAGAACGCTTCCTGCGCCTTCCCGGGTTCGCCGGCAGCGAAGTGCGCAATCCCTTTGTTGTATGTCAGACGCGCTTCCTCCAGTCTGTTTGCTTTCTTCAGAAGTATATCTGCGTAAATCTTTAGCGCTTTCGCCCATTGCTCCTTGGAGTCAAGAACTTGTTGAAGCTCGCTCTTAAACGCCAGAGGAATCGGGCACCTGGCGTTCTCAGGCTTGCAGACAGTGAGCATCCAGCGCTTACTTGCCGCCCAGAACGCATCAAAAAGTTCCCATTTCATGAACACGTCGGGCGAGCACCCGTTGTGGCAGACAACCCCCCGGCCGGCAGCGCATGCGCGTACAACTACATAATGCCCCGCAAAGCCGGTGCCTCCCGCGCCAAGGAGGCAAATCACCGGTTGCCCGCAAGACAGGCGTTCAAGCAGCAAGTCTGCGCTGCCTGCGTGCCACTCGCTCCACAATCCCCTTGTCAAGGGGTATATCGCCATATGGGAGGTTCGCGTCCCCCTTATCTCCGGAGAAACAATCCGGTTAGTAATTTCCCGAAGGTCAACATCAACGTCAAGGTAGGTGAGTACACTGGCGAGGGCTGCCGGCCCGCAGCCATACTCGGTCTGGGCATAAAACGGCACATCCCTGACAAAAGCGCCCTTGAGATGCCCGGAGGCAATCTCCTCAAGCACTGCCTTCGACTCAATTGTCTGAAGACGGGCAGGCTTGGTAACAAGCGAGACAACCTCGCCCAGAAGAAGTTTAGGCTTGGAGGCGTAAATCCTGGCGTAGGACAGCACCCCTGCAATCCGCTGCGCTGCCACTGTGCTGCAGCCGGCAAGCAGCAAAATCAGCGCAAGCCCCGCCAGCGCTGCTCGTGTGTTCTTAACGACGGTACTGGTGATAGCGACGGCGCTCCTCCTCGAGCAAATAAATGACAATTACAACCACGACTGCAACAACCAGTATGAAAATCAGGAACTCAAGAAAATACCCGCCCGCCTTGGTCTGCTCAACTTCCTGGTCCAGAAGCGAAAGGCGCTCAGGGCCTATCTTCGCAATCGCCGCGTCAACCTGCTCCTGGCTGTAGCCCCGCTTCTGCAGGTTCGACCTCGCAGCTTCAATTGCCTTGTCGCCGGCAGCTTTGTCCTGCGCAGGCAGAGGCTTCCCAAGCCCCGCGAGGCACACCGCCGGAACCAACAGCAGGATTAGTACGACAAGACCTGTTGAAATTCTAAACACTTGCTCTACCCTCCCTGTGCGAAATGATGTCCTCTTTCAACCTTACTATTATTGCAACATCGCCCTGACTTTCAAGAAAATTCACCCTGCAATCATAACTTGGCCGGCAACAATCTTTGCCCGCATCGTCGCAGTGCTCATCTGGGCGAAATTTACAAATTTTACTTCCAGGCGTGTGGTATGGGGAATTTGCAACTCATTGTTAGTAAAGAGTGTTACGGAGACGCGATGTCCAAAAACGGGAAAGGCATTTGTAAATTTTTTGCTGT
>CAYWBA010000258.1:0-4916 GCA_964455955.1 uncultured Planctomycetota bacterium
AGACATTATCCCGTCAGTCTTGGAAGCTCCCAAGTCTGAGGCGAGTTCTCCCGGATTTTTCCCCGATTTCTGCTAACATTTTGCCTGTTCGTGCGTATAATAGGTGTGGTCAATAATGCCACAGAGGCACAGAGAACACGGAGAAGAAAAACAAGATGAATTCTGGGTTAACAAGCAAAAAATCAGGAAAGGTTTTCCTCTGTGTACTCTGTGACTCTGTGACAAAATTCACCCTAACTCACTGGCAGGCAAGATGTTATACACACCCACACCTCGCGCATCTGCGCAACCTGTTTATGTAGCAAGAGGTTGCGTCCATTCTCAATTCGCGCTGAACCACGCAAATGTAACAGGACCCCCCGGAAAATCTGTAAATAGATACCGTAAGTCCTTGTCAGATAACGAACTCTATTTACAGACCTGTAAAAAGGAACTCGCATTCACATTGGCAGATTCGTGTGGTAAAGCTGGAAAGTTCTTGATTAAAGGTTGCGCAAAAACGATAATTGCATCAACCTTGTCGAAAATGGAGGGTGTAATGGGAGACCTGACTGTACGGGCTATTCTTGGCTATGCGATTGAGAAAGAAATGGAAGCGCAGCAGCGGTACGCGAAGATGGCGCAAGTCTCTGAGCGCGAGAAGACGAGGAAGCTCTTCGAGCGCCTTGTCGAGACGGAGAAGGAACACGAGGCGAAGCTGCGTGCGATGACGGAGATGAATGTCGCGATGTACAAGCTCGATAAGACCCCCGGCCTGCACGTTGCCGAAGAGCTTGGCGAGGTCGAGTTCGGCCCCGGCATGAAACTGCTTGACGCAATAGGGCTTGCAGTCAAGCATGAGGAGGCTTCGGTTAATCTCTACCGCGAGGCGGCGCGCCAGATACCCGAGGGACCTGACAGCAAGGTGTTCGATGTGCTTGCCCAGGAGGAGGAGCAGCACAAGTTCGAGCTTGAGATGGAGTACCGCGAGCTTGAGAGCGACTACAACTGGAACGTGAAGAAAGAGGAGTAACAGGCTGTGGAAGACAGGCGCAGACAGAATCTAATCCTGCCTCTAACAATTGCGGCTGGCGGAATTGTCCTATGTGCATTCGTATTCTGGCCGATACTGAAGACCCTTATCCTGGCGGCGACGGTCGCGGTCGTCGTCACGCCCTACTACCGCTGGGCCCAGAAACGGCTCTGGGGCGATGACCCGCCACAGTGGAAGCAGGCGCTCACCGCCGGCCTTGTCACGCTTACGTCGGTTCTCATTCTCGCATCTTTTGTCGCGATTGCAGTCATACTTGTCGTCAAGAACTACGACCTGCTGAGGGATTTCGCGGTAAAGGCTTCCAGCTACGTGCAGGATGTGCTCAGCAGGAAGTTGTCTGCGGAGTTCGACCTGACGGCGGCAGTCTCCGAGAAGGCGCAGCAGCTCTTCGGCTATGTAGGAACCATATTCACCGCGGCGACGAGGTTTTTCGTAAAGTTTGTCATCTTCCTGCTTTCGCTGTACTTCTTCCTGCGCCACGGCCCTGGCCTGGTGGAGAGTATCCGCCGGTCGTTCTCTCTTGAGCACAGGGGAATCCTGGACAGGTTTACGAAGACCTCCTACTCGGTGCTTTACGCAATATACGTGGTCCACGTCGCGACTGCGATTGTGACATTCGTTCTGGCGGTTCCGTTTTTCTGGCTTATCGGGTTTTCAAACGTGTTTTTCTGGAGCCTGCTTTGCGGCGTGGTCCAGCTCATACCGCTTCTCGGGCCCAGCTTGATTATGTTCGCAATAGCGATTTATGCGTTTGCCACAGGCAACACGACCGCGGGAGTGCTCTGCCTTGCGGTGGGATACCCGGTAGTTGCGGCCGCGCCCGACCTTGTCTTCCGGCCGGTAATGATGGGCCGCCACTCCAAGCTCAACCCGCTGCTCCTTCTGCTGGGCTTTGTGGGCGGGCTTATGTCGCTGGGCGCGATAGGGTTCATGGTCGGGCCGCTTGCACTCGCACTGCTTGCGGAAGCGCTCAAGCTCGCCTCGGAGCATCTGCGGGCGCATAACAAGGCATCCGGTCAGGAGGAAGGTTAGCGTGAGGATTGAAGAGCCGATATAGCGGCTTTAAGTTCTTTGATTTTTTGGGCCGCCTTGTTTGCGGCATACGGCTTGTCCTGGCGCACGACCCGCCATATTTCGAGGCGCTTGCGCAGGTAGTGGAGTTTCTGCTGCGGGTCGGTCGCGTGGGTGCCGTAGTCCCGGTAGATGAACTCGAGCAGCCAGTCAATATAGACTACGTGCGGCCGGGTCTGGTATCCGCGCTCGGCCCAGGTGCGCGCAAGCTCGATAACCGAGACTCTTTGCGGGTTGAGCGTTTCGTCGCGGAGCACCTGCTCTATGAAGTAATCGTCCCGGGGCACCCCGTAGTAGAAAATCCACGCGATGGCAAAGCATATCTTGTCGGAGCGGGGATTCTTCTTGAAGCCTCTAACGGCGTAGAGCAGGCCTTCGCGCATCCACCGCCAGCGCTTCTGCGGCGAGTCTTCAAGGTTCGCAAGGCGGAATGCGAGGTTGGAGGAGTTGTAAACCCATGCGGCTTCGAAATGCGGGTCAAGCGCTGTGATGAGGTTGTAAAGCGAAAGAAGCTCGTAATAGCGCCGCATGCGGGCAAGGTCTTCGGCGCGCATCCAGAGCAGGTCAACTGCGAGCGGCCTGAAACCGCTCATGACCACCACCCCGGCGAAGTCGGCCGGCGTGGCGCTTGGGGTGGAGGCGCCCCGTTCCGAGTGTGCAAATGCTCCGGCGAGCCCGCAGAGCGCGACCAGGGCGAGCAGGAGCAGCGGCGCAGGCAGCTTTCTTGCGGAGGTTCTCAAAACTCTCTCCTCCTCAAGATAAGCGCTGAAGCGCCCCAGAGCCCGGCGCTGTATGCGAGATAGTAGAGCAGGGCGGCGATGATGAACGCTGCCGGGATAGCCCGGCCCCAGACAAGCGGCTCAACAGGGTCGAAAAGCGAGAGGTCGGGATACACCCTGGTGAACCAGGCAAGGCCGGTCCTGAGTATGTTTTCCAGGAAGGAAGGTTCTTGCGGGATTTGCTCTATGTGGCTGTGGAAGTGGTGGTGGCCGGGTGTGCCAAGGGAAGCGGCGAACTCGCTCAGGAAGCCGAGTATGCTTGCGAGCAGGCAGAGCAGGAGGGAGAAGGCTGAGGCGATTGGCCCGCTGAGGAAAGTCGAGGCGAAGACGGCGATGGTTGCAACAAAGCACAACTTCATCCAGACAATGAGCCATGCAACAGAGAGGTTAAGTGCAAAGGGGCGGGTCGAGACGATGAGCGAGAGGCTGTTTTTCTCATTGCCGAGCTGGTCTTCGGTTGTGTCGAACCCAAACGGGGCGGAGCCGGGCATGCGCTCGATTGTTATGTGGAGCCCGCGTGTGGCCCGGGGTGGTGTTGCGAACTCGATGTCGGTCGGGCGGTTGTCAAACAGCCTTATGTCGCGGGACTCGATTACATGTTCGGACCCGTCTTCGACTGTGAGCTTTGCGGTTGTCTCGACTGCGGAGGCGACCACCGGTACGACCCGCAGCTTTACTTCGCCTTGTGTAAAAGGGTATTCGGGAAACACCCACGTGATGTTGGGCACCTTTTCATCTATCCAGAGGACGCCGGAGGAGGTTTGGCGCGGCGTGGCGGCCGGGTAGAGGTGGTCCTGCGCCGAGACTGTCACAAACTGGCGGGATGCATCCTTGAACACCTCCGAGCCGCCTGACCGGATGAAGTGGACTGTTAGTGTGCCGAGCAGGCCTGCAAGGGCGACGAGTGCGGCGAGGAGCGCGAAGGCGGTGATTCTACCGCTCAGTGCGGCAAGCCTGCCCGCGGGGGAGCAGGCGGTGCGGTGCAGGGTTCTATCACGCACTTCCGAAGGCAGGCTTGTTGAAGCGCTGAGGATTACGCCGACAGTCAGCAGGAGGGACCCGGCGCCGATGGAGATTCGCACGAGGAGCCTGTACGCGGCATCGTCGGAGGCGGCAGGGAGAAAAGGCGCGACAAAGAGTACAACTGCGAGAGGGACGAAGGTGAGGAGAAACCATTGCTGGCGAATGGCCTGGCGCAGGAAGAGCACGGTTGTCGAGGCAGTCGCAGTGAGCAGCCGATGCAGGTAAGGGCGCGGCACTATTTCACCTCTTCGACATCCCGGTTTGGTGCGTCCTTGCCGATAATCTGGATGAAGAGCTCTTCCAATGTCATCGAGGGGTGCGAAGCTTCAAGCACCTGCGCGCCAGCCTGTTGGAGCGCTTTTCGGAAATCATCTCTCTGTTCGGGCGCTGTCAGCTTGACAAGCAGGGAGAGCAAGTCTTTCCGGGTGAGGAGTTCGGTTACAGAGCCGAGCTTGCGCAGTTTGCCGTGGTCCATTATAGCTATGAGGTCGCAGACAGTTTCAACCTCCGAGAGAAGGTGCGAGCACAGGAGGATTGTGGTTCCCTTGTCTTTAAGGTCGAGCAGGAGGTCTTTAACCAGGCGCGAGCCAATGGGGTCGAGACCTGATGTCGGCTCGTCAAGGATGACGAAGTCCGGCGCATGGAGGAGGGCGCAGGCGATGCCGAGCCGCCTGGCCATTCCCTTGGAGTATTCTTTGACGCGGCGCTTGCGGGCCGCGGCGAGCTGGAGCATATCAATCAGCATGTCTGAGCGCCGGGTTATTGTCGCGCTGTCCATGCCGTAGAGACGGCCGTGGAAGTGGAGGGTTTCGTCCGCGTTCATGAATTTGTGGAGGCTGGACTCTTCGGGCAGGTATCCGATACGTGCCTTGACTGCCGATGAGCTTGCAGGGTGGCTCAGGACGGTGGCTTCACCGGTTGTCGGGAACAGGAGGCCGAGCAGGAGCTTGACAAAGGTGGTTTTGCCGGAGCCGTTCGGCCCGAGGAGGCCGAATATCTGGCCGCGGGGT
>CAYWBA010000259.1:0-4906 GCA_964455955.1 uncultured Planctomycetota bacterium
CCATGCGGCATATCTTGGTGAAGTAGGAAACCTCCTCGATTTTCGGATTGATGCCCGGGATGGGGTTGACTTCTATGACATTCGGTTCACCGGCGGCATTAAGCCGAAAATCAACTCTTCCAAAATCCCTGCAGCCGAGAATTCGATATGTTCTACGAGCCATGTCTTTAATCTTGTCTCGTTGCTTATCGGGAAGGTTTCTTGGAGGACCTGAAAAATCGTCAGATTCATAGACGGTTTTTGCCGCCGAGGTGGCCATATTCAGGCAATCAGCCGGATACATTTCGTTGTAAATTTCAAGAAAAGGCAACACTTCAAACTGCATGTTGCCAAATATCCCGACTGTTATTTCTGCGCCGGACAGAAATTCTTCTATGAGGACTGATTGAGAGAACTCTTCTTTTAGCTTGCGGGCCTTCTGAAGCGCTTCTTGAGGTGAGTGTGCTATGGAGTCTGTGCCGTTTATGCCGATACTCGAACCTTCATGCACCGGTTTCAGGACAACGGGGAACTTGATTGTACCTATCCTGTGAATGCTTTCAGGATACAATACCCATGGAGCAGTCGGGATGTCGTTAGCTTTCAGTATGGTCTTAGTTGCATGTTTGTTCTGGCAGATTGATGTGGCACGTATGCCTGGACCTGTATACGGGATTCCAAGCATATCCAGGATAGCCGGTATCTGCGATTCCCTCGACTCTCCGCGGACCCCTTCAGCAATATTAAACACCAGATCCAGGTTTTTCATGCAAGAGGTAAAAAATTGCCAGACGGACTCTCTTGCCTCTACTATCTCGACAGATTGCCCCATCTTTGTTAGAGCTTCAGAAATAGCCCCAACAGTTTGGTCGCTGTCATATTCTGCTTTAAGGTAGCTGTCGCAGCCGGTCTTCCGGTTGCACGCTATCGAGATGTTCATGCCTTTCTTCTCGCTTAGAGTTTTGAACTGTACGGCGCGCCAGCACGTTTGTCACGCAGCGGAGAGTGCCGCCGAACCTGTAGATTCTTGAGACATCAACCGGCCTGACTTCAAAGCCGAGAGACTGGAATTTCTTTGTCGCTACAGCGTCCAGCTTCTCAATGCCGTAGACAGGCATGTACACAATACGTTTGCCATTTCTGGCTTCCATAAGAACGTTGTTGTACGTGATGGCGCAGCCATGCTCGTCGTGGACGATGGGGATTCTTTCGACCTTGAAGCCCTTTCTCTCCAATTGCTTCTTCACAAGATCGTAGGAACGAAGAACCTCCTCGGTCGGCACGGACTCTTTCTCCAAGTAGTAATCCTCTTCCGAGGATTCCTCCTCCACAAGCTGGGTTTCTTCAGCCTCATGTTCCTCACACTCTGGAACGAGAATGTTCTTGGCAAGAGTTGGGTCGCCGAGCAAAACGACTTTGTCGCTTATTGGCGTGAGATACATATCTATGTGGCCATTCGGTTCAGGAGTGTTAAGAGTGCCCACTACTATCACTTTCCTTCCAAATTCGTCCCCCAAGAGGCGAATGACGTCATCGTCCGAGGGCAGCTTGGGGTCCATGACGGTTGAATAACCCGTGAACAGGTACTTGTCGCTCGTTACGATGTTGCCGCCTTCAAAAAAGAGCCTCGATTCCCTGGCCTCCACACTCGTGCCGTTGGCCTCTGCTATGATCACAGGAACTTGCTTGTCATTAAGCCTGTCATTGCATTCCGAGCGCGGCAGGTTAGGCAAAACAACTATCCTTTTGCGGAGATTGTCCTTAGTTGACTTGACGACAAACCTGTCCCTTGCCCAGACCGTGATCTCTCTTCCAGCATTTGTTACCTTGAAACGCTCAGAGTTCAGGATGCCCCAGTTCTCAAGCATGATGCGGAATGTTCTTACCTGGTCCGCATTTTCGCAAACAACATAGACCACTGTGTCAGACTCTATCTGTTTGAGAAAGCTCTTATATGTGGGGAGGATTTCCACGCCAAGCGAAGAAGAGTACTGCAACACAACTTCCTCAATCTCGCCACTTGTGTCTGAAAGAATTGATTCAGACGTGTTCGCAGCGTTTTTTTCAGAGCCCTCTGCAACCGCATATGTCAGAAAGCACAGCAGTACAGAAAAACATGTGATACTCTGCAGCAACCTCAGCCTGCGCATGGGCAATTACCCTTTCACGCCCTGATGGTGTACACTGGCAACAGCTTCTGTGGATAAGGTGACATTTATGAACAAATCCGTGCCGGGTGTGTTTACCATCAATTGTAGTCTCCTGAACGGTCCCAATCAGAAGGTAGGGAGTAGTATTCCTCTTCATTTTCTTCCGAGGTGTCAATTATCGGAGTTCTCTTCACTTGCGCAGATAGCGCTTCGATAATCTCAGCGGCGTCCAGGTAGCTGGTTACAAACTCGCCATCAACGGTATCAGGCTTGAAGTAGATTTCGTCATAATCCTCGTCTATGTAGCACATTATCAGCCCGATGCCCTGTCGCCCGCATCCTTCCAGGAGACTGTCCATTGTTTCTTCATCAAGGTCTATGTCCTCCGGTATCACAAGCCAGCGGTAGTTTCCCGGCATTTCCGCGGCGTCTTCAAGCAGGGGAAAGCTCGGTTCCTCATCCTCGTCCACGGAGTAGAGAGCGCACTCCTCGGAGCCCACAGCGATTGCGTGTACCAGTGCATCTTCCGGCTCTACGCCGTATGAGAGAGACTCTTCGGCATGCACCAGGATTGCATCCGGGCAGAACCCGTGTCTTACCCGAAGTTGCTGGCGCGACCAGTACCAGGGCTGTTCGGAATTAACAAAGGTTTCCCTGACCAACCTGATTGCACGGTTGATCAAATCGGCAGGGTCTTGCTCCGACATGCTTGAACCCCTTCTCTTTCGCCCCTTGGGTTTCTTACTTGTCCTTTTTCTCTTCTTTCTTCTGAGCCTTCTCAACCGCCTTGTCAGAGTCTTTCTTTATCTTCTCCAGTTTCTTGACAAGGCTCTTGTCGCTCTTGGGGAACTTTGTGAGTTTGTGCACCTTCTTGCCGGCGGCATCAAAAAAGAGTATCAGAGGGGTCTTCACCCCGTACTTCGACTTGAGCTTCTTGTCGAGATCCTTCGCGTTACACTTGTAGCATCCGAAATCGGCGGCAGCCGTCTGGAAGTCACTCGCAGCCGCCAAATTCTTTTCAAACGTAGCACATGCTGTGGCAGACTTGCCCTTTTTGCCCTCATCCGGCCAGTAGAAGTAGATCATGAACGGCTTGTCCATCTTGCATCCCGCCGTCTCCGAGAAGTGCTCGAATACGGTAGCCTTCTTGGCCTCCTTCTTGTCTTCAGGTATGCTTCCTGAGGTATCGGTCCACCCGGGGATGTTCCGCTCCAGTCCCTTGGGCTCCGGTTTGGGCTCCGGTTGCTTTGGTTTTCTTCCCTGACCTGCACACTCGTCCAGACAGAATGTGATTATCACTGCAATCGCCAAGAACACTATCAAGAACGTATAACGATGCATTCTTTCCTCCTTTCAGAGAGGTTCTGGTGGAGGGGAGCGAAGCTCTCCGAATCACTTCAACCAAAGAAACTCTTCAAAGTTACTCCCTCCACCAGCCTGGCTTATGGTTTCTCCTATTTGTCGCCTTCTTCCTCTTCCTCCTCGTCGTCATCTCCTGGTTTCTCAAAAGAAGATATCACCAGGAAGTTCTTATTGTTGTACTTGGTCACCTCGCCGGATATTTTCACTGTTGCTGGCTTCTTCTCTTTCATCCACTTCTCGAGCTCTTCCAGCTTGGCATTCTCGAGCAAGATGAATGTCTTGCCCTTGTGGTCACCCTCCGTGACTTTGAACGCCGGCCTGTCGCCCGCCTTCGTTAGCTGCCCTTCCAACGATAGCCACTCCCCCTCGTCGAGCACCTTGTCTTTCTTCTCCTCTTCCTGTGCTGTCGTGCTTGCCATGAAGAGTAATAAGACCCCAACAAGAACTGCGATTCCCACTATCCAACCGTATTTTCTCACTTCTTCTGCCCTCCAAACCTACATCCGGAAAAACTTGACCTGTGCACACAGAACCCTATTGACCTCCTCTCTGGCCGGGATTTCATCTCCTGAAACGAGTTTGCCGCTGACCTTGACCTGTTCTTGGTTTTCCCCTTCTCACTCCCACCAAATTCATACTTACTCCCCCATTATTTCGCGCGCCCGGCCACCCATGTGAAAGCCGGGAAGTGTTTCGTTCTCAGGGATGCTTTCGTGTTTTACCGGTTTTTCGATAGCTTTCCCTTCACTCGTCTCCGGATAAAGGCGCTTTTTAGCTTCCCGGTATTTCGGACAGCCGGTGTGGCGGTGCGTCGTGCAGAATACTATTTCTATCTCTTTAGGTGGAACATACAATCCAGGGTTGCGAGCCGCGCACATGCTTTTTCCCCAATAGAACGGACACCACATTGTCTGAAACTCCCTTTGATGTAGCTGACCACACCGAAAGCAAACCCTGTGCCAGAACTTTCTTGAAGACATAACATCCAAGGAAGTAAGAAGTTATGACTGGCATGTGAACCTAACGGATTTCAGGACATGTTATTCGGAACGTGAACTTCCTGTTTTTGCCAAGATGGGAGAGGCTGATTGGTCTGGATAGGAACCTGTAGTTCCGACTCAGAGTTTTTGCTTGAAGTCCTCTTTGAAGAGACCGTGTTTTTTCATTTTTTCGTGGACGGCGCGGGGGGTGATACCGGCGTGTCTGGCGCAATCGGCTATCTTGCCTCTATACCTCTCCAGGAGAAGCGTCAGATACTCCTTCTCGAAGCGTTCGACTATCTGCTTCCGTACGGCCTCCAGGGGAAGGCTTTCGTCATATTCTGCAATAAGCGGCTCCAGCCCCATGACCTCGGGCGGGAAGCTTTCAGCGTTAAGCTCCCTCGACTCTTCCATTATCACAGCGCGCTCGATAAG
>CAYWBA010000260.1:0-4880 GCA_964455955.1 uncultured Planctomycetota bacterium
TCTGCATTACCTTCTGTCACCTCAAAATAGCCATAAAACTCGTAAATGCAATCTACCTCAACTACCTGCACATCCCATCCTTTGAGATACCATTCATACCATCTCATAAACTCCCATTCAGCCCGCTGCTCTGACCAGGGCTCTTCACCAAACCTGTTTCGAGCCTCTGTTATCAGAGGCTTCGCAAGCATTTCCCCATCCGCCCCCGTCTGTCCGTTTCCTTCCCTTATCAGGGAAACAAGCGGCAGGCTTGCCTCGAGGATCTTTCCCAATGCGTCGCTTCCTTTTGGAGTGTTGCCACTATTGTAGATAATTTCAAACTCTTTGCATCCACCCTGAAATGTAATAGGCTCGACTTCCGGGAATTCAGGCAGGGACGCCTCCACGATGAAATCGCCTGCTTCATCCATTACAAGGCCGGAAAATGCCTTCCCGCCCGAGCTCGTAACTGTTTCCGGCAATAACAGTCCTGTTCCTTCCCTTATCCTGAACTCTACCTCTATGTCTTCAACATTCGCGCACACTCCGAACGATTCTCTCATAGCACTCCCTTTCAGGAAGTGCCTGAAGAACTCTACTCCATCACTCCTTGTCAACCGGGGCACGTATTGCTCTGTTCCCCATATCGCCTCGAACAGGGGTAATCCCCCTGTTTCTGTAAATCTCACATACCGGTCAGGGTAACTGCCAATACTTGCCCTGATAATATCGCCCGTAGGGCCTCTGCCTAAGACAAAGGCAGTACCGGCCATTCCCTCAGAGTTGGTGATTGTGCTCAAAGATTCATGTTCCACAAACATACCGCCGCCGCTCTCTATCTCGAAAATGACATTGACACCTTCCCGGGGGATTATCTGGCCCCCTATAGTCTCAAAAACTACTACCACCAAAGGCTCCTGGACGCATCTGCCTATCACCCCGGTCTGCTCATCACCCGAAACCTTGGCTATTTCAAGCAGGACAACCACTATGTAGTCAGTCTTTACCTCGGTGTCTGAACCGCCCGGTCCCTCAACTGTCAGGCTCACCGTATACGTACCTGCTAAAGTGTAGTCATAAATCGGGTTCTGCTCGGTAGAAATGCCGCCGTCCCCGAAGTCCCAGAACCAGGATGTGATATTACCTGTTGACTGGTCGGTGAACTGGACAGTTAGCGGTGCATCGCCGCTTGTAGGTTCAGCTACAAAATCCGCAACAGGCGGCGGCACAATTACCCTTATGTAGTCGGCTTTTGTCTCTGTGTCTGCGCCGCCCGGCCCTTCAACTGTCAGCTTAACTGTATATGTGCCTTGCTCGGTGTAGGTATGAGACGGATTCTGCTCGGTTGAATCAACCTGGCCGTCATTATCGAAATCCCATTTCCACAACGTGATAACTCCTGTTGAGGTGTCGGTGAACTGGACCGCAAGCGGCGCTGTGCCGCTTGTCAGGTCTGCTACAAAACCAGCAACAGGCGGCGGCACAATTACCGTTATGTAGTCAGCCTTTGTCTCTGTGTCCGTGCCGCCCGGCCCCTCAACTGTCAGCCTGACTGAATATGTACCTTGCTCGGTGTAAGTGTAAGACGGGTTCTGCTCATTTGAGTCAACCTGGCCGTCATTATCGAAATCCCATTTCCACGACGTGATAACCCCTGTTGACTTATCGGTGAACTGGACCGCAAGCGGCGCTATGCCGCTTGTCAGGTCAGCTACAAAATCAGCCTCAGGCGGGGGAAAGACCTCTATTGTCTTTTTGCCTTCCACCAGGTACTTCCCGTATGCTTCTCCCAATACCTTTTCCACCGTCTCTAATAACTTCTTGAGGTTCGCAATCTTGCGCTCGATTTTCTCTTTCGGCCAGGATGGGGGGGACGGATTCTCAAGCATCTCCTCATAATACGCTATCTCCGACCTGATTGCCTCTGCCTTTCGCTCATGCTGCTCTATTGCCGTAACCATCCCCGGGTCATGCAAGCGTACTGTTAATGTCTTGGTCCCGGGCTGCGCAAAAGGCTCGCTTGTATATTCAAGCCGTGTTGGTCCTGTCTGAGTCAACTGCACCCGTGTCTGCCCGTCAGGAAAGGTAGCGTAGGCGCCGTATGTTTCCAGCTTGCGGCCGCTGGGCAGGGTCACATCCACAACGAAATGCGCCTGTTCGCCCAGCTTAAAAATATCCTTGTCCGATGTGATAACAATTTGCAGTTCGCCGCCTGCATACAGAAGGCTCAATCCGAACAGCACAAAGAGAGATGCGATAACCAGTATCCTTCTGAAGGACCTGTTTTTTATTTCGACCCCCTCCGGAAACTGTTGTTTCCGTCATTGCGACAGGACATCAAAGAATAACTCAGGATTTGCTGTCCGGCCACCGGAAAGTGCAATTTATGTTTGCTGAACATGCTGAACTGGTTCCCTGTCTTTCTTACCTGCTTGCCTGTCAACAACTTGCAGCGGGGTTTTGGCAAATTTTTCTCAGAATTTCTGCTAACATTTCCGGTTCTCGTGCGTATAATAGGTGTGGTCAGTAATGCCACAGAGTCACAGAGACACAGAGAGGGAAAATGAAGTGAATCCTGGGTTAATAAGGAAAAAATCAGGGAAGGTTTTTCTCCGTGACCTCCGTGCCTCCGTGGTGAATATGCTTTTTCAAGGTGGTTTGTAAAGTGCTCGAATTCGTCCTAACTCATTGGCAAGCAAGATGTTACACGCACCCACGCTTCGCGTTTCGACGCAACCTGCTGTAACACCAAAGGGTTGCGTCAATTCTCAATTCACGCTGTTGTACACACATGTAGTCGAGACCCCCTGTAAATCTGTAAACAGGTGCACCTGTTTTGAATTGCCTGCTATTGTAAGTCCTTATGCCAAAAGCAGGTTACGACATCTACCCCCCCGCACAAGCTATTTACAGACGTTTACAGACCTGTAAAATGGGCGATAAGCACGACTGCGTTGGAAATAGAACCTACTACACCGTCAGTATTAAAATTGTAGGTCTCTTGCCAAGCTGGCTCCTCTGGAAAACAGGACATTCAACTGCCATTATAAAAAGTGGCAAGCCACTACATTACGATGCCGGCAGGCAACATGCGAAAATGGGCGACTGGCACGCTAAACGGGTTCATCAAGGGTGCTGATGGAGCCGCGGAGCGCTTCCTTATAGTAAGGAGGAAAAATAGCTACAAGAGACGGGTATTTGAGCAGGTCGAAAAGCGTTCTCTTTTTTTCTTCTGCCGTCAGATCTTCAAGGAGGTACTTAGCAAGGTCTCGGATTACAGCGTTACGAAAGGGCTTTACCACGTAGAACAGAGGCTTTTCCATGCCTCCTTTTATGGCGTTGGGGTCTGGGTTCTTAACGGTGAGAACAATAACAGGCATCTCTTTCAGGCGTTTCATCCCAAGTTGCTGCAGGACCTGCTCGCCAGAGACCCGGGGCATTATCAAGTCGAGAACTAGCAAGTCAAACTGTTTGCTCTCAAGCAGGTCAAGAGCTTCCTGGCCACCACAAGCTTCGGTCACTGAATAGCCGGCCCGCGCGAATATCGCTCTTAGTATCTGCCTTATATCGTCATTGTCGTCAACAACCAGAATGTTTTTCTTGGCCCCAGGCCTTTCATTACGCATTGCTTAATTCCTTTCTTCTTCCGATCCGAACTCTAAGGCAAATGTCTGCCTTTGTAGTGATTTTTGTCGGATATGGGGAAAGATCACGGGGATTGCCTTCTCAGAAGTATAAACTTAAACTTAGATCCCTTTCCGAGCTGAGATTCTACACAAATTTTTCCATTCATTTCCTCTACCAGTGCCTTACAAACAGCAAGTCCCACACCCGTGCCTTTATAACCGGGCCCGGATTCCCTGTTTGCCTGGTAGAACTTGTCGAATATCTTGTCAATTATGTCCTCCGGGATGCCTGGACCGTTATCTGCGACACAGATTTCCACAGAGTCTTCATCAATCCACCTCGAAGAAATAAGGACACAAGTTCCTTCCGGAGTGTGCGCCAGTGCGTTGCTTACAAGGTTTGTAATCACTTGAGAGACGGCGTCAGCATCGGCGAAAGCAGATATTTCGGGATGTACGACAACGGAGACAGAAGAGTTTCTCTCCCGCGCCTGCTTTTTCACGAGATCGACTGCAGGTTGGATGACGGGAAGCAACAGTATCTGCGAGGGGTGCAGCGCATACTTGCCCGATTCCAGCCTTGAGAGCGAGAGCATGTCTGTGGCGTAGCGCGAGAGCCTTTCTACATTTCTTGCAATCATTTCAATGAACTCTCTCTGCCTGGGCGTGATTTTCCCGAGGCTGCCGTCAAGGAACATCTCGATAGCGGATCTCAGCGGGGTCATTGGCGTTCTTAACTCGTGTGTCACAGTTTCGACAAAGTCGTTCTTCTTGCGGTCGAGGGTTTTCAGCTTTTGAACAGCCACCCTTTCCGCTTCAAGTTCTCGCTGCAAATCCTCCGCCTGTATGCGGTCGGTGGCGTCTCTGAAGACGCCCATGAAATAGGTTTTTCCGTCGAGAGTAATCGGGGATAGGACGATGTCCGCATAGAAGACGTTGCCGTCCTTTCTCCTTACAGGAATATCCACCAACATCCTGGTTTTCTTCCCTGACAGCTTTTCGAACTGCTTTACGATAGAGGGGATGTCTTCTTCAGGATGGATATCCGTGATCTCCAGATTATTTATCTCTTCGGGACTGTATCCAAGCATCCGGCAAATTGTTTTGTTGCACATAACGAAGCTCTTGCTTTGCTCTTCTGATACAAGTATGCCGTCGGTTGCGTTTTCAAAGAGGGTCCTGAATCTTTCTTCAGACTCTTTCAAGGCTTCCTCGGTGCGCTTGCGCTCAACGGCATAGCGAATAGCACGCACCAGCAAGCTGCTGTCTGCCTGG
>CAYWBA010000261.1:0-4869 GCA_964455955.1 uncultured Planctomycetota bacterium
CTGCTTCTTCGTAAGGCTCATCTTCACCTCCTTAAATTCCGGGAACCGAAAGGAACTTTGCCGAGTAGGGCCGCCTGGCCAGACTTATCGCCATCTCCAGGGCATCGCACAGGTCGTCGTGCTCGCCACCAGGAAACGCCAGGAGTTCCTCGCGAAGTGCCACCTGGCCGGCCTGCAAGAACACCTTGCCGTTTTCGAAAAGCGCGCTTATGCGAAGCGCACGCGTAACCTTGTCCTTGTGGGGGACTACCGGCCTGACCGGCAGCGAGGTGCGGGATGCAAGCACCTGCCGCAGGGCTGCCTGGTAGCCTGTGGACTCGATAGCTATCGAGACTGGGTCGAAATCGGCAGCCTTCTGAAGTATCGCATGCACCTGCTGCTCAAACGTCAGCCTGCCGCGAAACACGTCGAGCACGAAAAACTCGCCCGAGATGGTTGCTCCGACCGTGACTATTGCGAAGTAGTCGGCGAACCTGCTTGTAGATATTGCAAGGTCCACGCCCTGGTACACTGCGAGCCCTTCAGGTGAGCGTTCGAAGTACCGCAACCACTCCTCCCTGAAAACCGCGCCCCGCGCCAGGCTCGCGTCATTCTGGTACTGGAGGTTGAATATCACCGAGCCCATCTCCTCCCTTCGCTTCGCCAGCTCCTCCAGCGGGAACTTCTCCGGCCAGAGGGCTTTTCCGTCCCGTATTGCTTTCTCCACAAGCACCTTCACCTGATACCTCCTCGCCCTTGCCTGCCCTGCGCAGGTACAGAACCCTGCCACACACTTCGCACCTCAAAATCTCGCCATCCCACCCAAACCGTCTTGTCGCCAGGCATCCGGCACAATAGAAATTGAAGACTTTCAAGCGGAAAATCTCCTTTCTTTTTCACACAGCCCTCTATAATCAGCGCGCCAGAATGCCCTTTTTAGGCCACCCAAGTTTTTGAGGTTTTGGGCTGTTTGCGCAAGGCCTTGCCTGGTTGGAGGTTGCGGAGCAAAAATTTTTTCAATTTGGCACATCTTTTTGGTGTCGGCGATGCATGGAGAACTTTGTGTACTGTTGTGAGCATCCTCGCCGCGCCGCTCTGCGCAAGGGTTTGCTGCCGGTGCGGGCGGGAAGGTTAACATTGGCAGGCATTACATTGCAGGGGGCGGCTGTAGTGCTTGCGTTGTACTGGCTTGCGCCTGTCGACGGCGTCTAATGCAGGCAAGCCACGGCCTTCAGGGCGCGGGCATATTCCAAAGTCCCGCGATTTATTCGTGGGGAATTTCTTTTCGCGGGTATGAAACCCGCGGCTTTGTGATTATCTACGGCGGGGGAGGGGGGCCGTTAATGACCCGGCGCAAGTTTGTGGTCGTGGGAGAAGCTAACTCCCTCGGCCGCAACTTTTATCGCCATCTCGAGGTCTTCAGCGCGGATACCCGGGCCTGCGACAAGGTAGATGGGAAGCTCGCTTACAGTAACAGGAAAGTGACGCCTTCCTGTACCAATCTTGATGTGTTGACCAAGTATGTCGTAGATATCAACCGGAACTTTCAGAGGCAGGATATAAGAGTGAAAGTTAAGCTCAAGCCGGACTTTCGCGCATTCTTCCGAGGGCGAGCCTTCAACAAGGCCATGTGCACATCCGTCAAGCCCCACCTCGAAGCTCGCCCCGTCACGGATAAGGTTGCGCACAGGCTCCGCCTTGACCGGAGGCTCGACCGGCTGCTGCGCAAGGAGGCTCCCTGCAAGGGCAGCAGATGCGAGGATAAAGAGAGCAAGAAGAATTTTTCTAACTATCAGGGTGACATCTCCACAACTGTATTTCGTGCGAGCGCTATCCTACCAGCAAATACTGCCCCGATGCAACCTTCTCTTGACGCGAGTCGCACCTGCGTGTATACTTTACACAGTAAAGGAGGCCCCGATGGATAAAGTGAGACCCCGGCCAGTGGCGCTGGCAATGCTTCTGTGCGACTACGTGATTGAAGACAAGCACTCGAACAAGAAAAGCCTCATCGGCCTTTTCAGCAACATCAACGCGAAGAAATTTCCCGCTTCCCACTATCGCATGAACGTGTTTATCACGCTCTGCGACGGGCACGGCGACTACATGGGAGAGCTTCGCTGCATAGGCGCCGATGACAACAAGGAAATTGCCAGCATGAAAGGGCCGATTCCCTTTCCCGACCCGAATGCCGTGATTGAGTTCAACTTCGAGATGTTCGGGCTTACATTCCCGGAGCCGGGCGACTACCTCATGCAGTTCCTCTGCGATGACCAGATTATAATCCAGCGCAAAATCTCGCTCACCCAGGTGGAAGAGGAAAAGGAAAAGGAAGAAGGACCCGAGCCCGAATAGCGCCCCTAACTCCCGAACGCAAGCCCGGCCGCAGGTCATTTTGTTACAGGCTCTAAATGTACAGGTTGCTTATCGCGCGGGCGACGGGGTAAACCCACACAACCTCATCCTCGCGGTAAACCTGCGGAGGATAGGCCGGGTTAATCGAGGTCAGGACAATCAAGTTTCCCTTCCGTGAAAACAGCTTGCAGGCAACCTCATCATCGCGAACCTTGACTACAACAGCCCTGTTCTCGCGCACCTCCCACGACGGGCAGATAACCACTATGTCGCCCTCAAGCAGCCTCGGCGCCATCGAATCCCCTTTTACGCGCAGGCCGAACGCAGTCGGGTCAGTGATATCCGCAGGTACCTCGATATACTCGTCCGCAACGCCGACAGGGAACTGGTCATCCCGGGGAAACGGCTCGCCGGCCGCAATCTCGCTCAGGATGGGCACACGCCGCCCGGCCGGGCCGTGGCGCGCCTGCTCCTGGCGGTGCCGCTCCACCAGTTCCTGGAGCTCCTCAAGTATCGCCGGGCGCCGGGCGCCTTTTTCCAGCCCCAGAAAGTAACTCACATCCACCCCGAGCGCGCGCGCAATGTCCTCAAGCAAGGGTCTGCGCACCGGCCGATGCTTGTTCTCAATAATGCTCAGATAAGCCGGGGTCTTCCCCACCGCCTCGCCGAGCTTGCGCAGAGTCCATCCCCGCCTGAGCCTCAGCTCCCGAATCTTGCTTCCCACATCCTGCATAACTTTTCCTTCCACATCATTGCGAGATTACCCGCGCCATAAACGACGCGGCTTGCTTCTACCACGCCTGCCATGCTCAGAAGTTAACCACGCGGGTTATGCGCAGAATTATCCAGCCAAGGTAAATTGCTATCCCGATATCCAGAAGCAGAAGCGGCAGAAGGGCTTTGACGCCTTTCTCCTTGATTTCTTCAAAAAGCATACCGGCCGACAGTCCTCCCAGGAGTGTGAGCCACCAGGGAAAGAACCCGCTCCGGCGCAGTTGGGGGAACTTTAGTCGCAGCAGCAGCTCGGCAGCAAGCCATCCACAGGTGAGGAAAGCTGTCGCTGCCCAGAGCCAGCACTCCCGGATGCGGTGAAGTATCTCGTCCCGCTGGAGATACCGGCCCAGGAAGAAGAAGGGCAACAGTGGTGCGGCCGGGAGAAGCATCATCACCACCAGCTTGGGGTTGTCGAAATCGAAGAGTCTCTCCGCCTGCTCAACACGCCCAGCGGCGGCTGCGCGGGACTGCTTGCCCGCGCCGTAAACGACGCGGCTTGTATCACCCCCGGGCGCAAGGCTGTCCCTTGCCATGATTTCCTCAAACTCCCTCATCAGGTTCGGGCCGAGTTGCACCCTGACTTCGTCGCGGAAATCCTGCCTCTCAATTGTCTTGAGGAGTACTGCGGTAATGAGATGGTGCACATCCGCATCGGCCGCTTCTTCAGCTTCTTCGAGAAAGTCCAGACTTTTGCTGACAATTTCCCCCGGCCCCTCGGGCTCGCCGCTTTCCCCGAATGATTCCCGGCAGCTCTCTATGAAGAACCTCGTGAAGTCCGCCATGAGAAGCTGCCCCATAAGCTGGCCGTAGTCCTCAATGTGCTTCTCATAAAGAGGCGCAAACTCCGGCACCGCGGCCAGCATCTTTTCAAAAAAATCCGCCGCCTTCAAGCTGCCGTTTTCCACCCTGCGCTTCGCGCCGCTATCTCCCATGGAAATCTCCGATTTTCAAGTAAGCTTCGCGCCGCCGTATCTGTATTATATTAACACGGTTTGGGCAACGCGTCAAGAAAATTTAACTTTTTTCAACAAAAAGTTAACAAAGTGCTTGACGTTTGTTAACTACGAACGTATAATAATGTGAAAACGCAAGCCCGCGAGAGTGGATGTCAGTTAAGGGAGGGCAGGAAGTGACAGATGTCAAAAGCCCTAACAGCCCCTGGCGAAAGTTGTTGCGGCAAAAAGTGTCATAAACCGTAAGTTAACAAAAGTTAACCACACAGGCAAGGAAAAGTTAAATGGCCCAGCCGAAATCAAGGCGCGTCTACTGCAGGTATTGCCTCCGGCTTTACAAAGGATGCTGCCCGTATGAGGTTGGAAGGTCGGTCCACGCCGCCAACATCCACACCACCTGCGAAAAATACGTTGACCTGCGCAAACCACTCGCTTGTGATGTTTTCACCCGGAGAGGGAGGGGCACACAAAATGCAAAGCAAGCTTAAAGGGCACGTTATCTGTCCCAACTGCGGGAAAGAGACGGATTTTATCCTCAGGCGCGGCGAGGCCCAGGTCTGGTGCCGGAAGTGCCGCTCCTACTTTCGCATCTGCCTGGAGGCGCTCGAAAACGCCGCGACGCCGGGCAAAGGATTGGCCACGGAGACACGGAGACACAGAGAGGAAACAAATCTTGGTTAAAGCAAGCCGTGGCGTTTATCGCCGCGGAACAGGAAGCCCCACGCGCAAGCGTGGGGAGCAAGCCGCGTCCTTGACTGGCGCGGGTATTCAGCCGGGATTTTGGATTTTGACATTGTAAGAAAGCCCA
>CAYWBA010000262.1:0-4864 GCA_964455955.1 uncultured Planctomycetota bacterium
CAGTTCCACAGATGCTGCGTGAGCATCTGTTGATATTCTTTGGCTTGTCTTGTATAATGTCGTGGATATACGTGACCGGTGTATTGTGGCGCTTATTGGTCCGATTTTTGCGGTGGAATTTGTTTGACGTTGGCGTGCACCTGGGTTTTTGAGGTTCTGGAGATGCTGAGATGATGCTGCGTTCGAAACTGGTGGCGAGCTTCCTTACTGTTATTGTTATTACCGGCATTGTTGCTACTGTAGTCGGCCAGCGTCTTATAGAAAGCGGGATAGTGCGGGAGGCCCAGCAGAAGGTAAACCTGGACCTGAACTCGGCCCACCAGATATACCAGCAGAAGCTTAAATACATCGAAGGCGCTTTGGCATTTACCGCCATGAGGAAGTTTTCCGTCAAGGATACTTTACAGGAAGGCAACCACCACTTGTTGCTCGACAGTCTGCGCGAGGCGATGAAAAAGGGCCAGCTTGATGTACTTACTATTACCGACAAGAGAGGAAAGGTGGTTCTAAGAGCATGCAACCCTGAAGTCTTCGGCGACCAACAAGCACAAGACGAGATGGTGAGCAAGGTGCTTAGAGACAAAAAGCCGGTTTGTGCCACCCAAATAATTCCCAGAGAGGAATTACTCAAGGAATCCGAAGAGCTTGCTGAACGGGCTCGCATAAAGTTCATTCCTACCCCCATGGCCAAACCGACTTCTGAAACCGAAAACTCTTCTGGAATGGTGCTGAAAGCGGCGGTTCCAATCTTTGACGAGGCGAACGAATTGACAGGGGTTCTTTACGGTGGGATATTGCTCAACCGCCGATACGATATTGTTGATGAGACAAAGAATGTTGTTTACCGAGGCGTCAAATATGAGGGGAAAGACATAGGGACAGCTACCATCTTCCAGAAAGACCTGCGCATATCAACCAATGTCAGGCTGCGCGACGGCAATAGAGCTATTGGGACTAGGGTTTCCAGCGAAGTCTACGACAGAGTAATCGGTGAAGGGAAGCTCTGGATGGCGAGAGCATTTGTTGTCAACGATTGGTATCTTACGGCGTATGAACCGATAAGAAACGTGAATGGAGACGTGATAGGAATTCTGTACGTCGGAATATTGGAGAAGAAGTACAATGACATGAAAACGGCCGCTTTCTGGACCCTTCTTTGGGTAACTATTACCGGCGTGGTTATAGCGTTTGCTATTGCCTATATGCTGGCAAGGGCAATAACTAAGCCTATACAGCAACTGGAGCGTGGAGTTGAAGCGATAGCCAGAGGAAACTTCGGTGTTAAGGTGGACATTAAGTCGTCCGATGAAATCGGTACTCTTGCAGAATCTTTCAACAGGGTCAGTCAGGAGCTGAAGGACACTTACGAGAAGCTGCAAGGCAAGATTGAGGCTGCGGATGAGGACCTCAAGAAAGCCTACAAGGAGTTACAGGAGAAGCAGGAGCAACTTGTACAAGCTGCAAAGCTCGGCTCTCTGGGCGAGTTGGCCGCAGGGGTTGCCCACGAGATAAACAACCCGCTCGGGACTATCTCGCTGTACGCGCAGATGACGCTGGATGACCTGAAAGAGGATGACAAGGAGAACCGTGAGAGCCTTCAAATCATACTGAAGCATGCAACCAGAACGGCAGGGATTGTGAAGAACCTGCTTGAGTTTGCTCGTCGCACTGACCTGGAAACAAGACCGATAGGCATCAATCCGGTTCTGGAAGAAGCTCTCTCAATAATCGCGCACCAGGCGGAACTGCAGCAGGTCAATATTGTCAGGCAATTGTCACAGGATATGCCTATGATAGTTGGAGATGCCAACAAGCTCCAACAAGTCTTCGTCAACATAGTAGTCAACGCGCTTCAGGTAATGCCGGATGGGGGCCAATTGACTGTCGAGAGTTCTGCAGCCCCTGACGGCGGATTCGCGCAGATTAGTATCGTTGACACCGGCCCTGGCATACCGGAGGAGAATCTGCGGAAGATATTTGAGCCATTCTTTACGACAAAAGAGACGGGAAAAGGCACGGGTCTCGGACTGTCTGTCAGCCACGGTATTATCGAGCAGCACAAGGGTAGAATAGAGGTCAGCAGCAAGGTTGGCAAGGGCACGACGTTTAGAATAACCATTCCCGTTGCTGACAAGGAGAAGCCATGAAAACGAGTGCAGCCATTCTGGTGGTTGAAGATGAGCCTGATATGCTCAAGGGCCTTACCAAAATGCTTTCTCACGAAGGATACGATGTCGAGGGCGTCTCCACCGGCACGGAAGCTGTGCAAAGACTTGACGAAAGAGTGTTCGACGTGGTTGTTACCGACCTTAGACTTCCAGGGCCGAGCGGAATGGACATACTCAGGAAGTTGATGGAGATAAGCCCTGAGTCTGTGGGGATTATTATCACCGGATATGGTACGGTCGAGAGCGCCGTAGAGGCGATGAAGTTAGGAACGTTTGACTATATCCCAAAGCCGTTCGACATGCAGAAGGTGAAGATTGTTGTCAGGAACGCTCTCGACCAGTCGAGCCTTTTGCGAGAAAACAGATACCTGAAACAGAAACTTGACACCGAATGGCAGGTGGAGCACATTGTCGGTAAAAGCCCCCAGATGAAGAATGTCTTCGAGGAAGTGAAAAAAGTCGCCCCTACAGATACGACTGTGCTTCTGTTCGGTGAGAGCGGCACGGGAAAGGAGCTCATCGCCCGCTACGTACATCACTTGAGCCCAAGAAAAGACAATCTTTTCATGGCGGTCAACTGCGGTGTACTAAGAGAAGTATTCCTCGAAAGTGAGCTTTTCGGGCATGTCAAAGGTGCTTTCACCGGAGCTGTGAAGTCCAAGCGGGGCCTTCTTGAAATTGCTGACAGCGGAACATTCTTTCTCGACGAAGTCGCTGAGGTGAGCTTACCTGTACAGGCTAAGCTGCTGCGTGTGCTGGAGGAAAGGAGCTTCATGCGACTCGGCGGCACTGAGACCATTAAGGTGGACGTTCGCCTGATTGCCGCAACCAACAAGGACCTGGAAAAGTGCATCAAAGAAGGCGCATTCCGCGATGACCTTTACTATCGCCTGAACGTATTCTCCATACGTCTTCCCTCCCTCCGGGAACGAAGAGAAGATATACCCCTGCTTGCATATCACTTCCTCAGGCAGCACTGCAAGAAGCTGGGGAAACACGTGACAGAGTTCTCTCCAAATGCACTTGCCGCCTTGCAAACCTACGACTGGCCCGGTAACGTGAGGGAACTGGAAAATGCGATTGAGAGGGGAATGATTCTGGCGAGCGGCGATACCTTTTCCGCCGAGAACCTGCCAAGCAAAATAATAACAACCGAGACGGTTTCAGGCCAGGTTCCGTCGGGCGTCACGTACGGCAAAGCCAAGCAGATGCTTCTGAAGAACTTCAACAGAGACTTTGTTCGCCGCTTGCTGGAGAGGCACGAAGGTAATATCACACACGCTGCTCAAGAAGCGGGGATGGATAGGGCCAACTTCCGACGACTAATGAGAAACTTTGGTATAGAGTAAGCCCTGTCATTTGTGACACCCCGCCGTGTCAATTCCGACACGGCAACGCATCTTCTGCTCTGTTAACATGATACGTTAGAAACAGCTCCGTCGGGCATGTCATTTCTTACCCACTTCCGCTATTGACACAGAAAGTGAGGGAAAATCTCCCTGGGTTTTATTCCCTTGTCGTATAAGCACTTGGGACATGACTATCCCTTATCATAGATTTGATCCCTGATTTGGCACACCATCTGCTAATGCCTATGGTGAAAGGAGGAGAAATGAACAGGTTAATCAAAAAGGAAGGAAGTTCAACCATGAAACCAATGAACAGGATACTCGTCGCAGAAGACGAGGTGGATACGCTTCTCGGCCTGGAAAAGATTCTCACAAAGCGAGGCTACAGCGTGGATGTGGCCAAAGACGGCCTTGAAGCAGCAGAAAAGGTCAGAGCCCAACCCTTCGATGTAGTTGTCTCTGACTTGAAGATGCCTCGAATTGACGGCATGGAACTGCTTCACATGACCAAAGAGACAAACAAGAACATTGCTTTTATCATAATCACTGGATACGGAACTGTGGAAAGTGCCATGGAAGCTATGAGGCTGGGCGCATCTAACTACATTCGCAAGCCCATTTCTCCCAACATTCTCATAGGTGCCGTCGAAGAAGCTCTGCAAGCAAAAGATGAAGAGTCTCCTGCCCAAGCAACAACAAGGCCGGAAATATCCGCCATACAGCGCGCGAATCTCAAGTATGCCTGGTTCTCTGTGCAGCCTGATGGAACTGTCCTCGTGGGGGCAAACGAGAAGTTCTACGAAGAGGCCGGGGAGATCGTCTACTGCGACCTGCCGTTTCAAGGTGATAAGGTTGTCAAAGGACAGACCTGCGTCAGAATGGTCAATGCCGGCAAGCACATGCCCAAGAAGTTTCTTTCTCCCCTCAGCGGTACAGTTGTCAAAGTCAACGAGAAGATGGAGATACAACCTTACTTGGCTCAGAAAGACCCGTACGGAGAAGCTTGGCTATTTACAATAGTGCCTTCTCGGCTTGAGGAAGAGCTGAAGGAGGAATAACAGGAAAAGATGGGTTGACGAAAATTGCCGTAAGTGTTCTCAGTTGGAAAGGACAGTGCAATGATTGGGAAAAGCAAACTTCTCGTTGTCGATGACGAGATAGACATGCTGCAGGGTCTGCGCAAATCGCTCACCAGAGAAGGCTACAGCGTTGATATTGCTGAAGATGGGATTGAAGCGGTGGGGAAGATTGAGGATAGTAGTTATGACGTTGTCATTTCAGACCTGAAACTGCCACGGCTTGACGGCATTGAGTTGTTGGAAAGGGCAAAAAGCATCAGGCCTCAGG
>CAYWBA010000263.1:0-4862 GCA_964455955.1 uncultured Planctomycetota bacterium
AACGAAACCGGTGCACTGGCGTTTAAGCACGTTAACCCGGACGTTATCGCCGCTTATCCGATAACCCCGCAAACAGAGCTTATGCACGATGTCGCCAAGTTCGTCGCCGACGGAGAGATGGACACCGAGATGGTTACTGTTGAAAGCGAACACTCGGCGATGAGCACCTGCGTGGGCTCCAGCGCCGCGGGTGCGCGCACGATGACTGCGACCTGCGGGCAGGGGCTCGCCCTTATGTGGGAGATAGTTTACATCGCGGCCTCCTATCGCCTGCCGATAGTTATGGCTGTGGTGAACCGTGCACTCTCGGGGCCGATTAATATCCACTGCGACCACTCCGACGCAATGGGCGCGAGAGACTCCGGCTGGATACAGTTCTTCTGCGAGGACAACCAG
The DNA here is from genome assembly GCA_964455955.1 of uncultured Planctomycetota bacterium. GTDB lineage: Bacteria > Planctomycetota > SKW154 > SKW154 > DAOVDS01 > CAYWBA01. The sequence continues at coordinate 397 of CAYWBA010000263.1, forward strand.
GAAATATATGATAACTCTATCATGGCCGTCAAGGTCGCCGAGAACCACGATGTCCTGCTGCCGGTCATGGTCTGCTTCGACGGGTTTATTATAAGCCACACAATGCAGGCGCTCGAGCCGCTTGACCGCGAGCGGGTGCAGAAGTTCATCGGCGAGCTCAAGCCGGCATACTCCGTGCTTGATGTCAAGGAGCCTATTACTATAGGCGGGCTTGATTTGCCTCCGTTCTACTTCGAGCACAAGCGCCAGCAGGTTGAGGCTATGAAAAACGCCATGGGCGTTATCGAGAAGGTTGGCAGCGAGTACGCCGAGCTTACCGGGCGCAACTATGGCTACTTTGAAGATTACAGGCTCGAGGATGCCGAGATAATACTCGTGGCGATGGGCTCTGCCGCAGGCACCGCAAAGGCGGCTGTAGATGAGGCGCGCGAAAACGGCACCAAGGCCGGCCTGCTCAAGCTGCGGGTGTTCAGGCCGTTCCCCGCGGAGCAGATAACCGCCGCGCTGGAGAATGCGAAGCTTGCCTGCGTATTTGACCGGGCAGTATCATTCGGTTTCGGCGGCCCGCTTGCCGGGGAAATCAAGGCCGCTGCCTATGACGCCGAGCTTGATATACCGATTGTCAGCGCCGTATACGGCCTCGGCGGAAGAGACATAACCGTCGAGGACTTCAGCGGGCATATAGGAAAGCTTGTTGAGATAGCCCAGTCAGGAGATATAGAGCTTGAACCGTCTTATGTGACTCTGAGGGAGTAAACCTGTATCGAAGTTGAAATGGCGCGCTTCGCGCAAGAGGAGAACTGACATGGCACTTACGCTTAAGGACCTCGCCGAGAGACAGAACCGTTTCCTCCCCGGCCACAGGGCCTGCCCGGGCTGCACAGCACCGGTAGTCTTGCGCCTGGCGCTCTTGGCTATAGAGTACCCCGTGGTTGTCACCAGCGCAACAGGCTGCATGGAAGTTGCCTCGACCATATACCCCTATACGGCCTGGGGTTGCTCGTTCCTGCACAACGCATTTGAGAACAGCGCCGCGACCTGCTCCGGCATAGAGACCGCATACCGGGCGCTCAAGAAGAAGGGCAAGATTTCCGAGGAGATAAAGTTCGTTGCTATCGGCGGCGATGGCGGAACCTACGATATAGGCCTGCAGTCGCTATCCGGGGCCATGGAGCGCAACCACGACATGCTCTACATCTGCTACAACAATGAAGCGTACATGAACACAGGTATTCAGCGTTCAAGCGCCACCCCGCGCGGCGCCTCGACCAACACCGCACCCGCCGGAAAAGTCATCCCCGGCAAGCAGCAGCCACACAAGGACCTTGCCGGGATAATGGCTGCTCACAACATCCCTTATGTTGCGCAGACGGCGCCTCATAACTGGAAAGACCTTACCACCAAAGTCAGTAAAGCTGTACAGAAGCCGGGAGCGGCTTTCATAAATGTCCTCAGCCCCTGCTACCGCGGCTGGCGGGCCAAGATGGAGGAGTCCATAGAGCTTGCCCGCCTTGCGGTCAAAACTTGCTTCTGGCCGCTATATGAGGTCGAAGACGGCGTTTACAAACTCAACTACAGGCCCAAGGAAAAGCTGCCGATAACATCATATATAGAGAAGCAAGGCAGGTTTGCGCACGTCCTGAGGCCTGAGAATGAAGAGCTTCTCGCCGCGCTTCAGAAGGATGTTGACGAGCGCTGGGCGCGCTTGGTACACCGTTGCGAAGAGGACGAAAAACAGGCTGCGCAGAACGCTGACTGATAAAACGGGTCCTGTCTACATGGGAAAATTTCAGAACCGGGTTGGTTGGGCCGCGTGGAGGAAGCGGATGAATACGCACAGTTCTATGCAGGTCGCCCGTAGCGGAGATGCCGTCTACGTACGCATTAATGGGCCTGGCAACATGAAGCTGTGCCCTACTCTGCAGGACTTCGCCGAACGCATGGTCAAGGAGGGTTACACCAAATTCATTATTGACCTTGCGGTCTGTTCCACGATGGATTCTACATTCATGGGTACGCTGGTGGAGATGGCCTCTTTGGCGATGTCAGGAGCCGAGTCGCTGATGGTTATCAACACGCAGCCTCATTGCGAGGGCCTTCTTGAGGGCCTGGGCCTGGACAATGTCCTTCAAATAAAAAGAGGCCTCACCAAGCTCCCTGACGTAGAACTGGGACCCTTGCCCGAGTTCGCGGTTACGCAGGGCGAGCGCTTCAGACTCATAAAGCAGGCGCACGAAAGTCTTGCCAAGATTGACCAGCTCAACGAGGAGAAGTTCGGCCCCTTCCTCCGCCAGCTCACAAAGGAGATGGAAAGTCTTCAGTAGCTGCGCTCCTTCCCAACTTCACCCAGATGCGCCAGAAACGCCTCCGCTGCGGGTGCAAGAGAGTGATGTTTGAGGTAAACACGATAGAACTCGCGCTCTATAGAAATTCCCTTTATCCTGAGTGTCTTTAACTTGCAACGCTCACAGTCGCCACCTACTGCGAGGTCTGATATCACAGACACGCCCAGTCCCTCCCTTATCGCTTCCTTTATGGCCTCGGTGGAGCCCAGGACTGCCACGACATTGAAGTCACGCCCGAGGGAAACCCCTTTCTTGGCAAGAGCTTCTTCAAATGCCGAGCGCGTGCCCGACCCCTGCTCGCGCAGGAGAAAGGGCTCTCTTCTCAGCTCTTCTAAGGAAACAGTTTTTTTTGCCTTCCACTTGTGTCCGGGAGGGACCGCCACAAGCAGTCTGTCGCCTGCAATCTCCCTGACCGAGAAAATCTTGCCTCTGGGCTTCTTGCCGACAAAACCTATTTCCAATTTCCTTTCTGCGAGCTGCTCAATTATCTCACCGGAATCCGCGGCCACTATCGAAGTCTGTATTGAAGGGTACTTCCTGGCAAAGGACCCGACTATCTTAGGCAAAATGTAGGTGCCGGGTATGGTGCTTGCGCCTATCAGGAGACTTCCGTGCACAAGGCCGAGAAAAGAATCAATCGCCTGCTGCGCCTCTGAGCGCAGGTCTATTATTCTTCTTGCGTACTTGTAATAAAGCTGCCCGGCGCTGGTGAGCTCCACTTTGCGGCCGACCCGGTCGAAGAGTCTGGCGCCTAAGAGTTTTTCAAGAGTTGCCACGTGTTCACTCACAGTCGGTTGCGAGAGGTAGATAGATGCGGCCGCCTTTGAAAAGCTTCCCATCTCGGCCACCCTGCAAAATATGTCAAGCTGTCTGAGGCTCACGTTCTCTTCAGCCGGATTCATTTCAACCTCCCGGTTCCCGAGATTATTATATAGGCAATTCCGATTTATGCAATAGGTTTTTCTTGATAAGCCTGCGCCATCATACTGCTCATCCGGATAGAATTTACAAATCATCATGCCGGCACATCGGCCCCGCCTGTAAACGGATCTGTAAATAGCTTGTGTGGGAGGCAGATGTCGCAACCTGCTTTTGGCATAGGGAGTTACAATAGCAGGCAATTCAAAACAGGTGCACCTGTTTACAGATTCGCATGGGGGTCTGAGGCTGCTTTGTGTGGGATTCCCCTCAACTTCTTGCCTGCCCTGGGGTTGCATTACATGCCAGCGCAAGCCCACCCAACCATACCAACCGGCCGTGAAACCCGTCTGTAAACGTCTGTAAATAGCTTGTGTGGGGTTACTGCGTCGTAACCTGCTTTTGGCATAGGGAGTTACAATAGCAGGCAATTCAAAACAGGTGCACCTGTTTACAGATTTCGCGGGGGGTCGAGCTACATTTGCGTGGTTCAGCGTGAGTTGGGGATGGACGCAACCTCTTGCTACATATACAGGTTGCGTCGAAACGCGAAGTGTGGGCACGTGTAACATCTTACCTGATACCGAGTTAGGGCGAATTTCACCACTTTACAAACCATCCTGAAAAGGTATTTTTGCCACGGAGACACAGAGGCACGGAGAACAAGACCTTTCTTTTCTTACCTTTAACCTTCAACCTTTAACCCTTCTTCCACACTTAGTTATACGTATCAGAACCGGAAATGTTAGCAAGAATCCGCCGGGAACCGGCTATAATTTCACACAGGCACGGACAGGTCACCAAAGAAACAAAACAGTAAATACAACTATAAAAAAAGAAGTGCTTTGCTAATGAGAGGTACAACTCTCCACTATCGTTTCATAGCTAAGCGCTCCGACTGGTTATCCCGAAGTCATGGGCGCTTTTACTTTAAGAAACTTTTGTTGCGCCGCTTAGTGCAGTAACAAATTTAATTATTTAGGCATTCAAATATCCGCCATGCGAGCGAGGTGCCCAATATTTGTTTGGTAGCATCCAGTCTTGATATTTCCCGAACCACACGAACAAATTCCGCCTGATATTCAATGAGTCCGCATACAATATGTCCCTGGTCTATATCTGTTGCATCAAATATTATCTCTAAAGCAGGCTGATTTTCGGAGATTGCAATGACTCGCCAGATAAATCGCGGGAAAGATTTTT
>CAYWBA010000264.1:0-4816 GCA_964455955.1 uncultured Planctomycetota bacterium
CTTTGTCTTGTCGCTTCCTGTCGCGCTACGGGTGGACCTTTCGAGGAGAAATCCAGGCTGGGGCGGGATGGGTTAGGCGGCCCTGGCGCCCCTCGCGGCAGGATAGAAGATATGCTCCTTGAAGAGAGTAATCTGAAGAAACTCCAAGAGATATGCGAGCAAAGAAGAAAAGCATACGAAGGTGTGCCATGGTCAAAGGCACATGTCCTCGAAGCAGAACACTTCTCTGTTAAGTGCAACAGCACGCTTGAGGTTGTCAGGCACTACACTTGGCTGCTTGAGGAGTTCTACGACAGGTTCTTCGAGATTCACAGCACTCTCACTCCGGGGCCTGAAAAGTGCAAAGTCAGGATATACCGGAATGCGGAGGAGTTCAGAAAGATGGAGCGCAAAGGGCCTGGAGTGCTTGGGTTTTATGTGCCCACTTATGTGTCTGGCGGACCCTCTTTGCGCACATATCATGGCGCAACATCCAGCTTCACAACAGAAATGTTCCTTGCGCACCAATCTTGCCACTTTTTTCATGACCTGTGTTTTGAGAGCCTGCATGATGTGCCGGCCTGGACTCTTCAAGGTATGGCTTGTGCTATGGAAGAGGCTGTTCCTGCCGGAGATGGCAAAGTCCGAATCCGGGGAGTCTCGCCGTATCGGCTTGCCCAGGTCCAGAAGGAAATCAGGGATAATCTGACGCTGCCTCTAACAGCACTTATAAAAGCTCCTATGCGCTCCTTTTTCAGCCTCTACTACAACTATGCTGCTTTATTTACAATCTGGCTGATAAGAGATTCTGGGAATAAGACTCTTTTGCAGCTTTACAAAGAGTATTTGCAAATTGCTGCGAGTGGCGAGAAGGGCGAGCCGCGCAAGATTAAGCCTGACGATTTCGAGAAGCTATGCAAGAAATACGGCACCAGCATTTCCGAACTCGAAGTGGAGTGGAAAGAATGGGTCTTGAAGCAGAAGGCTGAAAGACCCGGCAGGGTGGAAGGCGACAAATTCATTTGCGACAAATACGGGATTGTGATTTCAAGCCCAGGCCCCGGCTGGAAAATAGAAGAGGAAAATCTTGAGGGGAACGAACTTTGCGCAATGACAAGCCCTTCCGTTGACGGGCGCATATCAATATCTGTTCAGGCTGTCTCTTACCCCGCAGACCTCGAGGAGAGTCTTGAAAGAATGGAAATACGGGAGCACCGGGAGGTTTCGAGAGAAGCCATAACCATGCTGGGTCTTGAGGGGTTCGACATAGTGAGTGAATATGCTGACCCGGAAAGGAAAACAAAGAAAGACCTGAAGAGATACCGGACTGTAGTCATTTCTGTCGTTGACTACGTTTACAGTATTAGTTGCATGGCAGCCCCCGACAAGTTTGAAGAGTTCCAGCAGCATTTCCAGAAAGTGGTTAACTCTTTCCGTATTGATGCAAGTAAGCTGGAGCTGAAATAATTAAATGTATGTTACGTACTAACCAGTTCTTGATGAAAGCGTAGAAATAAATGGAGAATTTCAGAGTATTCTGTATAATAATACTGGGCCTGTCTGAAGGCGGTCAGGACAACTGAGAGACTCTGTAGTATTCCTGTGGAGAGAAAAATGTATCGTACCAAATTCTGGCTCGTTTTTTCGCTGTGTCTTGTCTTTTGCCTGTGTCTGGCCTGCCAGGCGCTTGCAGACGTTGTTCACAAAACTGACGGCTCCAAGCTTAAGGGCAAGGTTATCCAGGAAGACGAGGATTTCGTTTGGTTGAAAACTAAGTACGGGACGGTGAAGATAGACAGGTATGACATAGACCGTATCGAGCGCGGGGAGGTAGAGGAAGAGCCTGAAAAAAAACCGGAAAGGCCGAAACCAGACACCGAGCCAAAACCGGATGTGGAAAAAACCAAACCGAAACTTCCCCCCAAGCCGCCAAAACCACCCAAGCCGCCCAAACCTGTAAAACCCGTTCCTACCAAACCCGGAGAGGACAAGCTCCTCAAACAAAGTAATCTGGATGCGCTCAAGAAGATATTCAACGAAAGAATGAAGGCTTACGAAGGTGTGCCGTGGCAGCAGGCGCATACGTATGAGACAGACCACTTTAATATCAGGTGCAACTGTACGAAGAAAGCTGCCGACCGCTATAAGTGGCTGCTTGAAAAACTCTATGAGAAGTACACCATCGTTTTCAAAGCTTTCAAGCCGAAGTCTATCAAATGCAACATAGAAATATACCGCAACTATACCGAGTTCAGGCAGGTAAAGGGCGTCCAGTTCGGTGTGGGCGGGTTCTACCAGCCCGGCCGCCATGTCCTCTGCGGGTTCCACGGTACCATGGGCACGCTGACAACAGACGGAATTCTTGCGCATGAGGGGTGTCACCTCTTCCAGGACCTCTTCCTCCCAGACTTCCGCTATGCCCCCATCTGGGTTCTCGAGGGCATGGCGGTGTTGATGGAAGCGGCCCAAATTGGAAAGGACGGCAAGGTGCACATCCGCGGCGTTTCGCCTGACCGGCTTGCTCACCTGCAAAGCATGATTAAGGGCGGGACCTCTATCCCCCTGTCCAAGATGATGAACACACCTCAGCGCCAGTTCCGCGCGCAGCACTACGCCCATGCCGGCATGTTTACAATCTGGCTGATAAGAGATGCAAAGGCGGCGAAGAAGGTGCTTCAGTATCTTTACAATGACTACCTGCGAATCGCAGCCGGCGGCAAAGGCCTCCAGGCGCGCCAGATTACCTCCGGGGACTTCGAGGATGTGTGCAGGAAGTACAAGGTCACTCTTGACAAGCTCGAAAAGAAATGGAAAAAGTGGGTGATGAAGCAGGAAATCAAAAGGCCGGGCAAGGTGGTTGGAAACAAGTTCATATGCGACAAGTACGGCATAGTTGTTTCGAGCCCGGGCCCGGGTTGGAAAATAGACTGCAAAAATGTTGAGGGCCGCGACCTCTGCTTCATGACTAACAAGGATATCGAGGGCCGCATATCCGTATCTGTTACCGGCACCTTCGGCACGCCCCGGCTCGACGAGTATCTTTCTGTTATGGATAACGCCCGCCAGGGTCGAATAAAAAAGCTGCAAAACTATAAAGACATGGGGCGCGACAAAAAAGAGATGTTTGGGCTCGAAGGCTACGAAAGTATCAAAGAATATGCAAACCCTGAGGGCACAATCACCAAAGAGCTGCAAAGATACCGCACGAGAGCTGTCTCCATGGCGGATGTCATCTACAGCATCACCTGCATGGTCGCACCCGACAAGTACGACGCCTTTCAGGAGCACTTTCAGAAGGTGGTTGACTCCTTCCGCCTCGATGCGAAGGAGCTTGATTAGCCCGCAATCGCCGAAGAGCTTTTGGCCATAAGCGTTCTTGCCACCCGGCGCTGCTCGCCTCTGCCTCCCGTCAGAGAGCTTTGCTTGTCGCCCATGTCCTTTCCTGCCTGTAGACTCTGTCTCTGTAATGTCCTTCTGACCAGTTGACCGGGCGGGGCAACTGCGCCTCAGTGGGGCGTAAGCGCCCCTGCGACCATAACCTGCTGTGTGTATTAGAGTTAAGAATATGTCACATAACATCTGGCCTACCATGTTCACATCAAGGCTGAAAGTGTACCATTTCCGGCCCAACGGTAACTCTTGTTGCACCAACAGGTTGCGTATTCGGGGGCCGATTCTGACTGAACGGCACATCTTTTGCTCTACCGTAGATTGAGAATCCGGTTTATGCAGCGAAAGAGGTGGAACATGAATATAGGCTACCAGGGTTTGACTGTCAGACCTGGTGCTCACATGGTGGTTGTGTACCATGACCCTGCCAGTGTTATGCGTATTGCTTCGCAGATTATCGCCAGAGGCCTGCACCAGGCCCAAAGATGTCTGTTTTGCGGCTCCCGCGAGAATGCTGAAACCCTCCGCAAGTGCCTTGTCGCAGAAGGGCATGACCCGGAGGAAGCGCTGAAGAATGGCCGCTTGGAACTCCTTACTGATAAAGATGACTTGCTCTCGGGCGGCGAGTTTGACCCGGATACGGTAATTGAGCTCCTGCACGGCTTTATCAAGGATGGGATTGAATCCGGGCACAGGGCGGTCAGAGTCATCACAGATATGGCGTGGCTTGCCGGCGACTTGAAGGACATCTCGCGCAGGCGGGAGTACGAATCCAGGGCCGACGAACTGTTCAACGTGCCCGATTTGCCGGTGCTGGGAGTCTGCATGTACCCTCTTGGCCAGGTCAGCGCTGAGGAGGTGATCGAGCTCCTGCAGCAGCACCCAATCGCAATTATCGGAGAGAGCATCAGAATAAACCCCCACTACTGGCAGACCGGCGAAGACGACTCTTAACGCTTCGAAGCTGCTTGCGCTCATGTCGCGCGCTGAGGGCTGAGCCGCCTTGTGTGGCACAAGGGCAGGGCAAAGCCTGAGATGCCTGCATCGTCTTTGCACCATGCGCGACATGGGCGTTCTTGTGTAAGCCCGCCACCCTCCTAACCCCACCCAACTGCACCAACCAGCCGTGGAAGCCGTCTGTAAACGTCTGTAAATAGAGTTCCTTATATACCAACGACTTACAGCATCTGTTTACAGATTTCGCGGGGGGTTGGGTTACATGTGTGTGGAATAGCGTGAATTGAGAATGGACGCAACCTCTTGCTATGTAAGCAGGTTGCGTCGAATCGCGAAGTGTGGGTGTGTGTAACATCTTGTCTGCCAGTGAGTTAGAACGAATTCGAGCACTTTACAAACCACCTCAAAACATCTTCTTTCACCACTGAGGGCACGGAGGCGGGCTTTGCCCGCAGCTCTACTGTTCTCCTGTTCTACTGCTCTTTTCTTA
>CAYWBA010000265.1:0-4803 GCA_964455955.1 uncultured Planctomycetota bacterium
CGTTTTTGAAACCGGCGGAGAGAACTGGGAAAAGTGGAGTGCTGCCCTGAAAAAGGCCCTCCTCAATAATGAACACGTGAGTGGCTGCATGAACCGCTCTTGGGACCCAGTAGGGAAATGGGGAAAACACTTGGGCAGGGTGGGCGCAACGGCGCTTGCTTTACTCACTTTAGAGATATACTGGCGCTATGCGCGAGCAAAGTACCAAGACAAGACAAAGAAAGATTCCAGTGAAAATGACAAGTAATACTCCTTGTGCTGGCCAAAAAGTTTTCCTGAATTCCTGCGAGATGGCTTGCGGATTTTGGGTGCTGCGCATTGACTGGCAGGCCATATTGGTGTAGAATGCAGCAGTTAAAGATGCAAAGGAGAACAGCATGAACGCCAGGATAGTTGTTGACCCCGACATACTGTGTGGAAAACCGGTTATAAAGGGCACAAGAATACCGGTATATGTCATACTGAACCTGCTTGGCGCCGGCCAGAGTATTGAAGAAGTGCTTAAAGCCTATCCCAAGCTGGCCAGAGAAGATGTCCTGGCAGCCGTGGCGTATGCAGGCTCCGTAATGGAACATGAAGAAACCCACCTGCTCAGCGGACAGAAGTGATGAAATTTCTTGCTGATGAGAACATTTCCACAGAAACGATCGAGTTCCTTAAACAGCGTGGTTTTGACATAAAGGATGCTTACGAGAGCGGCCTGCAGGGCTGCCCCGACGAAGAGATAGTAAGCTTTGCTTCCAGAGAAAAGCGCATAATTCTCACCTTTGACCTTGATTTTGGCGAAATTTACTATTTCAGGGAAAAACCGATGTTCGGCGCGATAGTTCTCCGGGTAGAACCTCAAATACCTGCCGAAGTGAATAATGTAATTGAGAAGTTCCTCTCTCACCCCGAAGTGAACCTGGACGAATCTGCCGATACACTGATTATCCTGGATAAAGAGAAGTTCAGAATCAGGCGGCGTTGACAATTCGCACGCGAATTCCTGACTGAGATTACGCATTGGGCCAAGCCCAAGTAGGAGACAACTTACACAGGCGAGGAAATACCATGAACGCGCGGCAAAAGAAATTCCTCCCAATCGGATTCTCTCTAATCACTGCCCTGTTCATCACCACGTTGATTATTGTGCTTGGCGGTTCTTCAGAGGACTCCCTGCAGGAGTATTTGCAGGGAGTTGATGCGACAGAGACGACACCTGTCCTGCTGCGTTACCGTTTCGAGCCGGGCCAGGAGTTCGGTTTTGAATCAACCATGGAAGTGGTTACCACATACAGGTTGGAAAAGTCGCCCGGAAGCGGGGCATTGAGGCTGCGGGCGAAGCCGGTCTTCGTGGTTGAGACGGTAGATTCGGAGGGGAACGCAACTATTGAAGTCACCTTGAAAGAGCTTGAGATGGATTCGACAGCCGGGGCTGAGCATCGAATGGTCCAGATGACCCCTGAGAGTGTGCGCGTTTACTACAATGCGAAAGAGGTCTCGCCTGCTGAGGAGGATTTCAAAGTACAGAAGGCGTTGATGGCGCCGTTTAAGATAGTTGTCAGCCCGCATGGCGAGGTTTCCACGGAGAACAGGCCTGGCGATGATAAGACTATGGATACGACCCGCTTTCAGAGTTTCTTTTGCGCCCACATCTTCAAATTTCCCGAGGACGAGGTCGCGCCCGGGGCGCAATGGGATGCGGAGCTTCCCAGGGCCAAAGAGCTGCCCGGTGCGCCGGATGTTGCCCTCAAGTGTGTTTTTCTTGGGTACAAGGTTGTTGAGGGCGAAAGATGCGCTGTTGTGAGGACTTCCTTCTCTCTTGAGGCGCCTATTGTGGCGCAGGGCGAAGAAGAGACGCAGGCGCAGCAGGGCCACCTCAGGGTAAATGCCGCCGGCGGGGTGGTGTTTTCCACTGTGCGCAATTTACCGCTAATCATTTTCAACTGCCAGGAAACCACGCAGACGCAAGTCTCTTTCGACAAACAGATGTTTTCAGGCAGCACTGACGAAGAGTACGTAATGAAGCTTGTCTCAGGAAGCCGGGCGGGGAGATAGGCAACCGCTTAACTGAAGTGATTAAGGAAACACCCAATAAACCTTATCCGGTAAGATACCTCAAGGGTGTCGGGCCGCAGAGGGCGCAAGCACTGGCCAGGTTCGGCATCAGCACAATTGAGGACTTTCTTTACTATCTCCCGCGGAAGTACGAGGACCGGACGCATGTTACCCCTATTGCGGATGTTGTTCCGGGCATGGTGGTAACTGTCTGCGCGTGGATTACGCGTGTAAGCTCAAACAGGCGCTGGGGGCACGCAAGCCGCCTGACCCTGCGCATCGAAGATGACACAGGCAGGATGGATGCGGTCTTTTTCAACCAGCCCTACCTGCGGGAGAAGTTCGAGAAAGGCACGCGCGCAGTATTCAGCGGCAAGGCCAAGCTGTACAAGGGCCTGCAGTTGTCTTCACCAGAGTATGAGATTCTCGAAGATGAAGATTCGGAGCCGTCCTCCTGCGCCATTGTCCCGTTTTACACAGTACCGGCGGGGTTGAGCCAGCAGATGCTGCGCAAGCTTATGCAGAACGCTTTGAGAAAGGCGCCTGAGGTGATTGAGGATGGCATTCCCGAGGCGCTTCGGAGGAAGCGCCACCTGCCGGATTTGCACACGGCGCTTCGAAACGCGCATTTCCCCGCCTCGCTGCAGGAGTCGAAGGAGGCAGTTCGCAGGCTCAAGTACGAGGAGTTCTTTGTCCTTGAGCTTGCGCTTGCGCTGCGGCGGGTGCGCAACCTTCAGAAGACGAGCGCGCCAATCAAGGTCACTCCCAGGATTGACCGGCGCATACGCAGGCTGTATGATTTCAGTCTCACACGCGCGCAGGAGAGGGCGATTTCCGAGATAGTTTCCGACCTCGCCTCACCGCATCCCATGAACCGGCTCTTGCAGGGGGATGTGGGAAGCGGGAAGACCGCGGTCGCGGTTTATGCGCTGCTTGCGGCTGTGGCGAACGGCTACCAGGCGGCTTTCATGGCGCCGACGGAAATCCTTGCGGAGCAGCACTACCACACGCTGTCGAGGTATCTAAAGGGAGCGCGTGTGAAGCTTGCTTTCCTGAGTTCCTCGACAGGGCCGCAGCGCGTGGAAATCCACAGAAAAATCGCCTCCGGCGAGATTGACATAGCGGTCGGCACTCACGCGCTGGTGCAGAAGAAGGTGAAGTTCGCCAGGCTCGCCCTTGCAGTTGTGGATGAACAGCACAAGTTCGGCGTGATGCAGCGCGGGCGGCTCCGTGCTCACGGCGCTATACCGCATGTGCTGGTCATGACGGCAACGCCGATACCGCGGACGCTTGCCCTTACAGTCTATGGCGACCTGGATATTTCAGTTCTCGACGAGCTGCCGCCGGGCCGGAGGCCTGTCGAGACGCATTTCGTGCAGCGCAAGAATGAGGAAAAAGTCTTCGATTTTGTAAGAGATGTTGTAAAAGCCGGCCGCCAGGCGTATTTTGTTTATCCGCTTATTGAAGCTTCCCAGGAAATCCAGTTGCGCAGCGCGAAGGAGATGTTCCAGAGACTAAGCAGGGACATCTTCGGCGAGTTTCGCGTGGGACTGCTGCACGGAAGGATGAAACCGGAGAAAAAGGAAAAGACTTTCGCAGACTTCGCGTCCGGCAGGATTGACATACTTGTCTCAACAGTCGTAATCGAGGTCGGCATAGATGTCGCGGGCGCCGCTGTCATGGTCATTGACCAGTGCGAGCGTTTCGGGCTTGCGCAGCTTCACCAGCTTCGCGGCAGGATTGGCCGGGGGGCGTACCGCTCCACATGCCTTCTGCTCGGCGAGCCCGCCACCGAGGAGGCAAAGCGCCGTGTCAAGGCGATTCTCTCAACCACGGACGGTTTCAAGATTGCCGAAGAGGACTTGGCGCTGCGGGGGCCGGGGGAGTTTTTCGGCACGAAGCAGAGCGGGCTTCCTGACCTGAAAATTGCAGATATTGTGGGGGATTACAGGATATTGCGCTCGGCTGCCGAAGATGCGTTCAGGCTGGTAGGGGAAGACCCCGCGCTGAGCAAGAAAGCCAACGCAGGTACCAGGGACCTGCTGCTGCGGCGTCTGGGGAAAAGGGCCGGCCTGATATCAATAGGCTGAAGAGACACAGAGATATTTAGCCGCGTTGCTTGCAACGCGTGTAATAAAGTAAAGGTAAGAAAAGAAAAAAGAAAGGTTTTGTTCTCTGCGGAGATAGTAGAAAGGAGAGAGTAGAGCGCTGAATTTCTCCTTTCAACTATCTACTGCTCAACTTTCTTGAAAATCGGAGATTTTCACGAGCCTCTGTGGCAAGAATGTGGGGGATTGCGATTATGGGGAAAGCCATGGTGAAAAATACAGTATTGCTCCTCGGGGCATTTGTGCTGAGCCTCGCCGCCGCGGCTTCTGTCTGTGCCCAGGAAGAGAAGCCCGACATTGAAAAACTCCTGAAGCTTCTTGAAGAGGGCGACCCCATGGCGCGCGAGCAGGTTGTTGAGCAGCTTGTCAGCCTTGGTGAGGCCGCGGTCGAGCCACTTATTGAGCTTCTCAGACGCGAAAGGTCGGTTTCCGTCGGCTCGGCAGTCTTCGAGGTATTCTCGAGGATAAAGGGAGATAAGGCCATAGAGGCACTTGCGCGTATCCTGAAGGACGAGACTGATTCGCGGATTCGCGTGTGGGCTGTCCGGTGCCTGCAGGATACTTCCACGGAGCAGGTCGCCTCGGCGCTTGTCAATGCAATAAAGTCGGAGCGTGATGACGGGGTGCGGGGCCGGATACTCGATGCGCTCTCGGC
>CAYWBA010000266.1:0-4800 GCA_964455955.1 uncultured Planctomycetota bacterium
ACAAGGAATTCCTGACTGAAAACAGCCTCGCCTCTTTTGACTCGTTCATTTCACTCCCGCCAGAGAAAGTTGTAAAGAAGGTCCGCGATGACCGCTGCACAGTGAAGGTTGCCCTTTCAAACGCAGGTACAAATTCTCCAGCTTACCTGAAACTTTCAACTTATTCCTGGATTGTAAACCTGCTTAAGGCGCTGCGCAAGTTCACCAGGCAGCGTGGGTCTCTTGTGCACGAGTACCTTAACCTTGTCCACCTGCGGGAAATCGGCGTGCCCTCTATCACGCCGATTGCCGCAGGGATGCGCACACGCGGCCTGAGGTGCGAATCTTTTGTACTCACCGATAGCCTGGGGCTGACAACCAAGCTGGAAGACTACGTAGTCCAGGAGTTCGACGACCCGTTCTCGCAAGCACAATCCGCTCGAAAGAAATTGCTGCTGGAAGCGCTTGCGCGTATTACGAAACGAATGCACGAAGGCGGTGTCAATCACCGCGACTACTACCTTTGCCACATACATATTATGCCAACCGCCGAGCCGTGGCCCAAGCTCTATGTTATTGACCTCAACCGCGCCGACAGGCGCACGCGGGTAGGGATGCGCTGGAAAGTGAAAGACCTCGCTGCACTCAACTCCTCCGCTCCTGCGGAGATTTTCAGCACGTCCGACCGGTTAAGGTTTCTCAAGACCTACCTTGGTGTTGACAGATTGAGCAGTCAGCACGGCAAGCTTATCAAAAGCATTATCCGTAAAACAGGCAGAATAGCCCGCCACGCGGCGCGTTCAAAGGAGAAAGACAGACGTTACATGGCTGGCGTGGACTTGCCGGGAAAGGCGCAGTTTTGAAGGTACTATACACCATAGGCGCAAAGTTCGGCGGCACAGGCATAGGCCGTACCGCAGCCCGTTCAGTCAAAGATATCGCCGCTAACCATGAACTGCACGTTGCGGCTGCGGGCTTTGCCGGCGATTTGCCAGACTCGGTCGCTGCGATAAAAATAAGTTTGCCAAAGCGCTGGCCGTTTGCTAACAAGAAACGCTTCCGGTTAAAGAAGGCAATTACGTTTGACACGAAAGCAACTGAACTGATTACGCCGCAGATGGATGTTTTTCACTCCTGGAACAGTCATTGCCTGGAATGTCTAAAGACAGCCCGCTCCCAGGGCCTTACTACTATCGTGGTTCGAGCCTCCTCACACATGTTGACCCAAATGGAGATTCTGAACGAGGAGTTTGAAAAGTTTGTGGTCAAACGTGAGATTGAACTCCCTGAGATGATTGACCGCTGCGTCGAAGAGTGCGAACTTGCCGACTACGTGCAGGTGCCCTCGGAATTCGTAAGGAAAAGTTTTATTGACAGGGGGGTCCCGGAGGAAAAACTGATTTTCGCGCCTTTCGGCGTGGACTCAAGCAGGTTCAGGCCGGCCGAATCCACCGATGACGTGTTCAGGGTGCTTTTTGTAGGCAGGATAGGGCTTCGCAAAGGTGTACAGTACCTGCTCGAAGCCTGGAAAGCGCTTGCACTTCCAAAGGCTGAGCTTGTTCTTTTGGGAAATATAGAACCCGGCTTTGAGAAACTGATGTCTGAGTACCGCTCTCTTCCCGGAGTGGTTCTTCCCGGGTTTGTGAAAGACCCGGCAGAGACATTTGCCTCGGCAAGCGTGTTTATCTTTCCCTCGCTTGAAGAGGGCTCCGCGCTTGTAACATACGAAGCTCTCGCCGCAGCTCTCCCTGTCATAACTACTTTCAATTCAGGTTCTCTTGTAAGGGACGGAGTAGACGGTTTTATCGTACCGATTCGCAGCGCTGAAGCTATATGCGACAGAATCTCCAAACTCTACGAAGACCGGGAGCTTGGACGACATATGGGACATAGCGGACGCGAGCTTGTCAGGCAATATACCTGGGACCGCTACAGCCGGGCGCTTGCAGCACACTATCGTCACATTGAGGAAATTCGAAGTGGCGCGGAAAGTTGAAATTACCGCAAGAAAAACAGGCGGCGGAACAACAGTCTGGTCCACGCCAAAGGACATCGAAGCCCTTATTGCCTCTGGAATAGGTCGTCCTATAACATTCATAAGGGAGACAGCTTGCGATGTAATAGATGACATCAGCAAGTCCAAGATAATTTCACTCAGTGTTGATTTAGGCAACGGGCCGCTGCTAATTGCCGCGAAAGAATACATGCTCCGAGGCGGTATAAGTTTGTTAAAGAACCTCTTCCGCCATTCAAAGGCCTATGTCGAGTTTGCAGCCCTGCTGAATCTTTCGGCGCTTGACGTGCCTGTCCCGAAACCTCTCGCTGCTGTCGAGGTAAGATGCTTTCGCTTTTTGACAAAATCCTATCTCTTTTCAGAGGAAATAGTAGGTGCAGAAAACCTGCTTAACCTGCTTGATGCTAAAAAGAATCAAGAGCTTGGCAGGGCGCAAGTCAACCGGGTGATAAAGGCGCTTGCAGATACCCTTGCGCGCGCGCACGCCCGCGGGTTGTATCACGGCGACCTTAACGCAAGTCATCTTATAGTCAACGATGCCAATACCGAAAACCCGAAAGTATATCTTATAGATTTCGAGAACAGCAGAATAAGAGTCGGGAAGGACGGCAAGCCAAAGGAAATAAGTCTTGAAGAAAGAGTTAAAGACATCGCGCGGCTGGAGCGTTCCGCTTCTTACTTTCTCTCTGCAAAGGAACGGCTCAGATTCCTGAAATACTACACGGCACAGGCTGGTCTGGGCACGGGAATTGAAGAACTGCGTTCCCGCGTAAGCGCGCTCGCTGCAAGGAGGGCTCGATGAGAATCCTTATGTGCGGGAATTCCTTCGGCCCCAAGAGAGGCGGCAGCCAGACCTACGCTCAGGAAGTCGCCTTAAACCTTACCAGCTTAGGGCAGGAGATTGTGTTCCTCACGCGCACCCAGCCCGGATACAGGGAGTTCGACGCGACGCTCCCCTTTCAAGTTATCCGCAGGCACAGCAAAGTCAAGCTCGGGGCGCTCTTCTTTAAGATAATCAAGTCCGAACACTTTGACGCCATCTACGTAACGCACCGCGCGGATTTCGCAGCGCTGGCGAACACGGCAAGCCGCCTGCTTGGAAAGCCCTATTTCATTACGGTGCACGGCGGTGAAATATTGCATGACTTTCGCGCCCCATCCGTAAGGAGGAATTTTGCGTCCGCCCGCGCTGTAATTGCGGTAAGCCGCTACACAAAGAAATTACTCACGGGACTTGGCGTAAAGCCGAGAAAGGTGCATGTAATCCCGAACGGCACTGACCCCGTGCGCTTCAACCCGGATATTGACAGCAGTCGGGTGCACACAAAACACCATTTGGAAGGAAAGAAAGTCATCCTCTCGGTCTCGCGCCTTGTCAAGCGGAAGGGCAACGCAAACGTGATTTCCGCACTCCCCGATGTACTCAAAGCTGTCCCGCAGGCACACTATTTGATAGTCGGCGAAGGACCTGAAAAAAGAAATCTGGCGAATTTGACTGCTGAATGCAGCCTTTCGGCCAAAGTGACCTTCGCCGGCCGGGTTGGTGAAACTGAGCTTGGTGAGTACTATGCTGCGTGTGATGTCTTTATTATGCCAAGCTTCCTCGCCCACCGCGGAGAAAATGTGGAGGGTTTCGGAATAGCATATCTTGAAGCGAACGCATGCGGCAAGCCTGTAATAGGCGGAAGGACAGGCGGGGTGGAAGACGCCATAGTACACGGCGAGACCGGACTCCTTGTTGACCCGCTCAGCACTGAAGAAATAGCGAGTGCGCTCATCACCATACTCTCTGACGAAGCAAGAGCCGCCTCAATGGGACGGGCCGGCAGATTGCGTGTGGAGAGGGAATTCAACTGGTGCCGCGTAAGCGAGCAAATTCTTGAGCTTATTGAAAGGTTTTCAACGTGATTCTGGGCACAGGAATAGATATCGTTGAGCTTGCCCGTATCGAACAGGTGCTCAAGAAGCACGGCGAGAGGTTCCTTGAACGAGTTTACACCCCGGTCGAACGGGAAAACTGCGTGCGGGAGGGGCAGGTTTTACTTGAGCGGCTGGCGGGGAAGTTCGCCGCGAAAGAAGCTTTGCTGAAAGCCCTGGGAACGGGTCTTTCCAGCGGAGTAAGCTGGCATGACGTGGAGATAGTCTCGGATACTGCCGGCGCCCCGCAGGCAAAGTTTTACGGCAGCGCGGCCGGACTTGCCGATAAGCTGGGGGTAAGAGTAGCGCATGTGTCTGTTTCTCATTCCCGGACATGTGCAGTTGCTCTGGCTGTTATTGAAGACTAACTATAAGTTATGACCTTGAATTGTTGCTATCCGAAGTATTATAATTAGGCTGGTACATGAGTCGAAGAAGGCGCCAGGCTGGTGGTGAGGCTTCAGACGGAAGCCTTCTTGAGGGATTTCTCGAAGGCAGAGAAACCGCTTTCACGCAGCTTGTGCGCAGATACGAAGTACCGCTGATGGGCTTCCTGTTCCGCTACATGGGCGACTTGCAGGAAGCAGAAGAGGTTTTTCAGGAAACCTTTGTCAGGGTTTATGTCAATGCAAAGCGCTTTGACACGGCCCGGAAGTTTAAAACTTGGCTCTACTCGATTGCGGTCAACATGGCCCGAACAATGCTGAAGCGCAGGCGCGGTTCTCCGCTTCTGGCCAGGGATGATGAGTTGGGTCGTGACGCGGCTGTCCTTGAAGGGGAAGCTCCGCAGGAGTATTCACCCGACAAGCGCCAGGTTGCTAAAGAGATAGGTGAGATGGTGAGAGACGCAGTTTCGTCTCTACCTCAAAAACAACGTGAGGTATTTGTAC
>CAYWBA010000267.1:0-4777 GCA_964455955.1 uncultured Planctomycetota bacterium
AATCTCGTCAGTCAGGAGTGCCTCGTCAGCTGTTGAGATTGCCGCGTCGTCCGCCTTGCGGCGGACTCCTCGCAATGACTTTTAAGGAAAAAACTTTCGGGAATCACTATATATGTGGAATCGGTTGAAATCTACTGCTTCAGGTTCACGAGGATAAGTGCGAACACTGCAATGGCAATTCCGACTGCGCCCTTGAGCCCCAGCTTTTCGCGCCAGATAAGAACGCCCAGAAGCACGGCAAGCAGTACGCCGGCTGCCGCGATTGTTGGAAAGACGATAGTTCCGGGGAGAACCTGCAGGGCGCTCACTTTGAAGAGTCCACTGAAGGCGTTTGGAACTCCGACGGCAATGCCGTAGCTGAATTCTTTTTTCAGAATGGATTTCCCGGTGCCCTTTAGCCAGAGCAGTGTGAAACCAGCCGCAACAAGAAACAGTACTACCAGGAAACCGGACTTTTCTTCTTGAGTTCCCACTTGAGCGTAGAGCTTGTTTGAGAATTCTGCTGCTCCTCCTGCAAACCATACGGCAAGCACGACCAGTACATCGCGCGCGTGGAAACGCTTCTCTTGCCTGACTGCACGCAGTGAAAGCAGGACAATCGCAGTTGCTGCAAGAGCGATACCCGCAGACTGTACGATGTTTGGAATCTCCGACCAGATAAGAATACTCAATATTATTGGAATTACTACAGCGATTCTTATCACTGTCGAGCTTATCGCAATGCCGATCCAGCGGATTGCATACATTATAAGAATAAGAGAAACAGCCCAGGTGATGCCTGCGAAGATTCCGCATGCTGCAGTCAAGCCCGATGTTGGAACTGCATCGTGGGCAAGCCAGAGCAGAAAGCAGACTGCCGCGGCGATGCAGTAGTTTACAAACGCTACGCCCAGCCTGTTTGCGCCTGCGCCCTCGCTTACTTTTATCACGCAGGCCATGGTAACGCTTGATACAATCGCCAGTACCAGGTACAGCATAACTTGCTTGCGCCTCCAGTGGCTGTGGTATTCATCGCGCCTTCCGGCGGCGAGCTTTGAGAGTAGAATTGATAACCCTTGTTCTATTTTGCAGCGGGCAGCAATTTTTCGTAGAGCCGGTAGCGGCGATAGAGGCGGCCGCCGAACATCTCTATCGAGCGGTTCATTATGTCGTTGTCTTCAAGTATCCAGCCCATCTCGCCCTCTGTGTAGCCTAACGCCTTGCCGCGATCAAATGTCTCAACATAAAAGACCGCATCTATCCCACGCTTGCGATACTCCTTAATGACGCCCATGATAATTACACGTACCCGCTTAATCTTGCCGAAATTAAGAAGGAACTTGAGCCAGCCGAAGGGGAATAGCCTGCCGTTAAGCTTGCAAAGCACCTCGTTAATGTTGGGAATTGCTATTGATATCCCTGCAGGCTTACCATCAACCTCTGCAATAAGACAGATATCAGGGACTACAATCTTCCTGAGGTCTGCTGCAAGGTGGTCCATCTCCTCGTCCGTCATGGGGACAAAGCCCCAGTTAAGCTCCCACGCGGAGTTATAGACCTGCTTGATTCGCTCAATCTCGTTGTGAAGATCCTTGAGATTAAGCGGCCTCACTGTTACGCCGCTCTTCCTTTTCGCTATTTCTGCAACTCTTCTAGCTTTCTCAGCGATTTGGACAGTGTTATCTATGAAAAATGAGTAAAGGTCTTTGACCTTTTTGAGGCCAGCAGCTTCGGCAAGCTCGTGGTAGTACGCCGGGTTATACGGCATCATTACGGTGGGAGGCTCATTGTAACCTTCCAGCAGGAAACCCCAGTCATCGTTCGAGGATGGATTGGTAGGCCCGCGCACAAGCTTCATGCCTTTGTGCACAAGCCAATCTTCAGCAGCTCTGTAAAGTTTGCCCGAGACCTGTAGATTGTTTACGGATTCAAAAAAGCCGAAGAAACCTGCCTTTTCATTGTGGGACTCGTTGTGGCGGTGGTTGACTATGGCTGCGATCCGGCCGAGTGATTGGCCGCTCTCTTCTGCAAGAAAATATGCCGCTTCCGCGTGGTTCCAAAACGGGTTCTTGGCAGGTGACAGGAGTTTTTTTACTTCGCCAACAAGCGGCGGAACCCAGGCAGGGTCATTGCGGTAAATCTTCCAGGGAAGCTTTATAAATCTCTTCATATCCGCCGCGGTTGTGACACGGCGCACCGCCATGTTGCTTGCGGCCATGGATGCACCCTAAATTATGTCCAGTTCCCTGCCGAGTTTTGCGAACACTTCGAGCACCCGGTCGAGCTGCTCGGGGGTGTGCGTGGCCATGTAGCTTGTCCTGACAAGCGTCTGGTCTTCAGCAACAGCGGGGGGTACAATGGGAGTGGCAAAGACGCCGTTTTCAAGAAGTTTCTTGCAGAAAATGAAAGAGTCCATCATCTCGCCGATAAAGACCGGTATGATAGGCGCAATCCCATCAGGGACTCGATAACCTATCTCACGGAAGCCGCTTCGCATCTTTTGTGCATTCGTATTTAGTTTTTCAAGCCGCTCAGGTTCTTTCTGTATAATTTCAAGTGAGGCGATTACTGCCGCCACGTTCGCGGGCGGGATAGAAGCTGAGAAGATTAGCGCGCGGGAGTGGTGCTTGATGTAGTGTATAACATCGGCCTCCGAGACAATAAACCCGCCCAGCGACGCGAGGGATTTAGAGAAGGTACCCATGACAAGGTTAACCTCATCCTCGACCCCGAAATGCTCGGCTGTGCCCCGGCCATGCCTTCCAAGGACACCGATGCTGTGGGCGTCATCAACCATGAGCTTGCAGTCATACTTATTCTTGAGCTTGATTACTTCCGGAAGGTTGGAAACATCGCCGCTCATGGAAAAGATGCCATCGACGATAATCAATCTGCCACCTTGGTTATTGTCGTTCTGCAGCATCTCTTCGAGGCTGGTCATGTCGTTGTGGACAAATTTCTTGTTGTTGGCGAACGAGAGCCTACAGCCGTCGTAAATACTTGCGTGGTTTTCCCGGTCGCAAAATATCGTGTCCCCCTTTGTGGCAAGCGGGACAATTGTACCCTGATTGGTCTGGAAACCTGTGGAGAAGACAAGAGCCGCCTCTTTCTTCATAAACTCGGCAAGCTTCTCCTCAAGTTCGACGTGAAGTGTAAGCGTTCCATTAAGATACCGCGATCCTGAGCACGCGGTGCCGTAACGCTTTATGGCCTCTATCGCCGCTTCTTTAACGCGCGGGTCTGTTGAAAGGCCCAGATAGTTGTTCGAGCCGGTCATTATGACCTTCTTGCCGTCCATCACGACTTCCGGACCGAGGTTTTCCCCTATCACTTTGAAGTAAGGGTACAAACCCTGCTGCATTACTATCTTGGCGCGGTCGAAGCTGTAGCACTTCTCGAAAATTGAACTCAATGCTGACTCCTCTTACCTAATAACATCTTGGCCTACCGGCTTGCAAGTTGCTTAAATTAAGTAAACGGAGCTGCACTGTCAACAATTAAATTCAAATTGTGGTGGAACAGGCGCACCGATTCTGCTAAATTCCGCCCCGATGGAGGAGGCTATGAAGGCTGTTGTTACTGGTGCAAGCGGTTTTGTCGGCGCGTTCCTCTGCGAGGAGCTTCTTGCGCATGACCATACAGTGACCGCGTGTGTACGCACGACTTCAAACCTGCGCTGGCTTGAGGGGCTTGAGGTCTCTATAGCCTATGCTGACCTGCTCGATGCGGACTCACTCCGGAACGCGTTCGACAGAGCGGATGCAGTCTACCATGTGGCCGGGCTTGTCCGTGCAGACAGGCGGCGTGACTTTATGAAAGTGAACTGCGAGGGCACGCGAAATGTGGCCGAGGCCGCCTTCAAAGCTTGCGGTTCCGGGCGCATTGTTTTTGTTAGCAGCCAGGCTGCAGCCGGACCGAGCCCCGGGCCTGAAGGTATTGATGAAGGGGCCGAGGCACAACCTGTTTCCGCTTACGGAGAGTCAAAGCTTGAAGCGGAAAAGTTGCTTGAGGGCTTGGAAGACCTTGAAGTTGTGATTGTTCGGCCTTCAGTAGTATATGGGCCAAGGGACTCTGAAACTCTCAGCTTTTTTCAGATAGTTGCAAAGCTCGGTGTGCGCCCGTTCCTTCATGGTGGTGTAACTGTGCTTTCGATGATCGAGGTACACGACCTTGTGCGAGGCATAAGACTTGCGGGAGAGGCGCCACAGGCTGCTGGAAAGACCTACTTCCTCTCCGCGCCGAAACCATACCGGCTTGACGAGGTGTTGGAGGAAATAGCCAGGGCTTTTAAGAAGCGCACCTTCGCCCTGCCTGTGCCGCGCATTAAGCTCTCGGCTGCCGCTGAGTTGAGTCAGTTCTTTTCCCAGTTTTCGAGTGGGCCGGCGAGACTATCGCACCTTAAGCTTGCAGAGCTTGCGCAACGATACTGGGTGGTTAGGACTGAGCGCGCGCAGAGGGAACTGGGCTTTCGAGCCGATACGCCGCTTTCGGAGGGAATCAAAGCGGCTGCCCGGTGGTATGTCCAGAACGGCTGGCTGTGAGCCAGTCACATAAAGCGATAATAGTTGGTCTTGGAGAACTGTCTTTCCTTTTCTCGGTCCGAGCAGTGTTATTCTGTAGAGAGTTCCAAGAGGAATTCGGCGTTGGACTGGGTTTTCTTGATTTTTGGTATAAGCAGCTCCATCGCCTCGACAGGGTTCTTAATCTCGCTGAGAACCTTGCGCATAATCCATACGCGCTTGAGCTCATCAGGGTGCAGCAGCAGTTCTTCCCGGCGGGTGCCTGAGCGGGTGATATC
>CAYWBA010000268.1:0-4758 GCA_964455955.1 uncultured Planctomycetota bacterium
AGACCGGGTCCTCGGCGCTGCAAAGGAGATGGGATACGATTTTGCGCGCCTGCGACACACACATTCGCGGCAGTACGAAAGAACTGACCTGACCATCAAATGCGAGTTTGATATTATTCTTCGCAGAGGCGAGGTCTTTGACTCCGGCACAGCCATTATAAGCAATCTCTCCGAAGGCAGCGCCCTGCTCGAACAGTTGTCCACCAGTCGCAGCTCGCTCCCCGTCGAGCCATTCACTTTCTCGCTTATTATCAAGGAGGGGGCGCTGAGAAACGTCTCGGTTCTGGCACAGGTCACAAGGCTGCAAATGGACCAGTACCTGAAGCTCGCCTTGGAGTTTGTTGAAGTGTCTCCCGTAAGTGCCAAGAAACTGCGGGAGTTTATGAAGAAGAAGGTGGTAAAAGGGCCCAAGAGCTGACTGTTCTGCGGTTGGCCGGGGCGATAGTGGCCACAACATAGTCAGGCAGGTAAAACGCCCATTTTTGGAAGCACCGGCATCAAATGGTAAATGAGCAGCACCCCGATGCCTACCAGACGGTTGGCAGCGTAAAATCACCTGAGAGAATCCCTTTCCAAATAGAAGCCGACATGCGCAAAGGCCCCCCTTCTTCGGCGGTCATTCGTCTTCACGGGAAGATAGGCCCGGAACAGAGCCGGCTTATAGACAGCATAATGCGCCCCCTCCTGAAGGCAAAGATACAGTTTGTCGTTGTGGACCTCGCGGACGTGCCCGAGATAGAGCCCGACCCTGTTGCCACCCTGATTCGCTTCGCGCAGGAGCGAAAAGAGTCTGGGATGAAACAGCCCTGCGCCCTGACCGGGCTCAGGCTCACCGTAGTCAATGCAATAAAGGCCGCAAAGCCAGAGAAAGTTTTTGCTGTATATAAATTCCTCCATGACGCAGCCAAATCCCTCAAGCTCAAAGGTCTGCCCGATATGTATGTCGCCGGCTCAAGGCCGACCGAGCTCAACATGCGCGTTATGGTCAAGGTGGTTCCACACGGGTCCCGCGTCGCACTTGTAACTCCATACGGATACATACAGGAGCCGGAGGCAAAACTCCTCGGAAAAGTGCTGCGGCGCGTCTCCCTGATGGAAGTAAGGAACGTCGTAATAGACATGGCCGGCATCTCGTACGCCAATTCGCACGCCCTCGGCTCGCTTGTAAATTGCGCGCTGGCGTGGCAGAAAGTGTACGACCGCAAGGCAGTTGCCCTTTCAGCACTCAAACCAGGTATCCGTCTCGCGCTGACCACCCTGGGTATCGAGCGGACCAGCTTCATCTGCGACACTACCGAAGAAGCTCTCAGCCAGCTTGAGGAAGAGGAAAGGCTCGCCCAGGCCGAGCTCCCTGTCACAGTTGTCGAAGAGAAAGAAGAACCCGAGATAAAGCCCGAGGTTGGCGAGAAAGCCGAACAGGGGGTTGAAGAGAAAGCAAGACTGATAGAAGATGCGTTGGAAACAAGAATAGAAGAAGACCAGAAGAAAGAAAAGCTGCCAGCCCAAGAACGTATAGAGAAGAAAGAAAACGCACCGAAGGCAAGGAAAACCAAGAAATTAACGAAGGCAAGAAAGACGAAAAGGTTGAAAAAAGCAGACACCGAGGAGAAAGAAGAGAAGAAAGAGAGGAAAGAAAAGAAGGCGAAGAAATCAAAGAAACCACCAAAAGAAGAACCCCCTCCACAAGAAGAACCGGAGGAAGAGGAACTTACAGGATTCAAGATTCTTGCACCCGGCAAAGACTCAGATACTGACAAAGCCACAGATACGGAATCCTGGCTTCTGAAAAACGTGCAGGCAATCCTGAAGCAGGGTAAGAAGAAACGAAAAGAGCAGGATTGATCATCAAGCCTCCCTGATAGAGCAAGCATTTCACCACAACGCCTTTCATTACTTATTAAAGATGAGAAAATATCCCTTGACAATTGGTATGGACAATGTATTATTATTAGGGGCTGAACGCACAAGTGCTGGCAAAAGTGCCGGCATATGTAACCAGCGCGCTCAACTCCCGCGGGCAAGTAAGCTAAGGAAAGCGGGGCAGAGGTATGGCTGTGCCACACAACCCTCAATATGCCCGGTCCGGCAGTTCCCCTGAAGCCGGAAGTGCTTTTGAAATAACCGGTTCTGATACATGCCACATAGAGGCCGAGGTAAGAGCAGGAGAGACGCCTTGCGCCATTCTCACCTTCAAAGGAGCGCTGACCAACAGAGATGCGCGTTTCCTCGGGCGACTGCTGGCCTCGCTGAACCGTCGGCCAATGGAAGTCGTTATCCTTGACCTGAGCAATATCAACCAGATTGATTCGACCCCGCTGGCCGCACTCCTCATGTTCGTCAAGGAGCGCGAGCCAATGCTCCATGCCCTGAGCTGCGCCCTCGTTACAAGTGGGCCTCCCGTGCTGGACAAAATCAAGACACTCGGGCTTGCACCGCTCTTCGAGATATTCGAGAGCATCCAGGAAGCTGCGTACAGCCTGGGGATAGCTCCCGGCCTCGGCGGCGCAGAAGCCCGGGATGCCTGTAAGCTCAACATGAGAGCGAAGGTTAAGATGGTCACTTCCATGCCGAGGACAGCTATAATCTATCTTGCCGGCTATATGCAGGAAATGGAAGCCCAGTACCTCTCCTGGCTGCTGCGGCAGGTCGGCAGGCGAGGGGCACGCCGCCTCATTGTCGAGCTCTCGGGAGTCTCTTACGCCAACTGGCCCGCCCTCAGCGTGCTTGTCAAAGCCGCACGTGCCTGGCAGCAAGCCTACGGTGATGCCTGCGTCGCCCTCGTGGGCGCAAGCGTCTCCATTATCCGTACGCTCAAGATGCTCGGGATTGAGAAGTATTTCCTCACCGCACCCACGGTGGGAAAGGCACGCGAAACTCTCAGCACCAGCCGGGAACAAATGTGCAAAATTTACAAATGTTAATTCCAGGCGTGTGGTATGGGGGATTTGCAACTCATTGTCAATAAAGCAGGTTACGGAGACGCGATGTCCAAAAACGCCGACAGCATTTGTAAATTTTTTGACGTTTTCAGAGCAGTTTCGCAAATAAGCAAGGCTCATCATCCTTTTGAAAGCCGATTCCGCGTTTTGGAGTTTCATTAAGTACCGACGCAAGCCCACCCAACTGCGCCAACCATCTGTAAAAGCCGTCTGTAAATAGAGTTCCTTATATACCAACGACTTACGACACCTGTTTACAGATTTCGCGGGGGTCTCTGCTACGTTTGCGTGGGATAGCGTGGATTTGGAAATGGCGCAACCTGTTGCTACGTAAGCAGGTTGCGTCGAAACGCGAAGTGTGGGTGAGTGTAACATCTTATCTGCCAGTAAGTTAGGGTAAATTCTCGCACTTTACAAGCCGCCTTGAAAAAGCATATTCACCACAGAGGCGGGCTTTGCCCGCAGCTCTACTGTTCTCCTGTTCTACTGCTCTTTTTTTACCTTTAACTTTCAACTTTGAACCTTTAACCCCTCTTCCACACTATTATACGCACAAGAACCGGAAATGTTAGCAGAAATCAGCAAAAAATCCGATAAAACCGGCATTCTACCACCACCTGCAAATCAGTATTCCCAAGTGTCGCCGCAGGCGCCACTGGGGCCGCTTCCTCCGAAAAGTATGGTCACGCCACGGGTCGAGTCATATGCCATAGCGTGCCTGTCCCGCCCTGATGGCTTGTTTGCGGGAAACTTCTGCGTCCAGTTGCTCCCGTCCCATTCCCAGGTATCCGCGTATCGTGTCCCGTCCCCCCATCCCCCAAAGAGCATAACCACGCCTCGTATAGAATCATACGCCATCGCTTGCACGTCCCGCGCAGACGGCTTGTTTATGGGGAACTTCTGAGTCCAGTCTGTCCCATCCCACTCCCATGTATCGTCGAGCCAGTCGCCTAAATGTCCCCCAAATAGTACAACCACACCTCGGCTGGAATCATACGCCATCGCGTGCTCATTCCGCCCTGTCGGACTGTTCGCTGGAAACTTCTGCGTCCAGTTGCTCCCGTCCCATTCCCAGGTGTGGCCCCAAGCACCGAAGAGCACAACAACTCCCCGGCTGGAGTCATAGGCCATGGCGTGCCACAACTGCGCGAAAGGGAAGTCAACCCCTGGTGTTCCCCCAGGGGACACATCAGTCCAGTTGTTACCGTCCCATTCCCATGTATCATTACACTCACTGCCGTCAAATCCCCCGAAGAGCACAACCACTCCGTGGCTGGAGTCATACGCCATCGCGTGACCATACCGCGCGGGAGGCTTATTCGCGGGGAACTTCTGCGTCCAGTTGGTCCCGTCCCATTCCCAGGTATCGTTATATTTGCTGCTGATCTCAAGTCCACCGAAGAGGACAACCACGCCCCGGGTGGAATCATACGCCATCGCGTGGTCGTACCGGGCAGACGGCTTGTTTGCAGGAAACTTCTGCGTCCAGCTAGAACGCGCGTACTCATAGGCACCGATGTCCACAGTTGCTACACCGTCAGGCGGGCCATCGCCATCCGCGATGCGCAGAACGCCGTCAAGGTCCCTGATAATTCCAGGAGGCACAAGCGAATTGTCCCCTGCATCAATACAGGGAGAAGTATCCTGCAAGTGATAATCACCGATGACACCGCCCTCGTATGTTGTTCCTGGGCTGCCGGCATCTACAAGCAGGGGATCATAGCTGGTGCAGCATGAGTTAAGCGTCATTGTTGCGCCCCATCTTGTACCGGTTTGCGCACCATCGAAGTCCGGGACAATAAGTTTTACCTTAACGGCC
>CAYWBA010000269.1:0-4725 GCA_964455955.1 uncultured Planctomycetota bacterium
CAAGGTATTGAGCGCTTCAGTTCATTAGAGAGAATAAATAAGCTTACAGAGGAGCTCAAGGAAGCGCGAGAGGAGCTTGAGAGGCTGCGCAAAGAGGAGCCGGCACAGAAGCAAGCGCAGCCGGAGCCGGTGAAGAAAGAGCCACCCGAAAGCCCGGCGCAGCCACGCATACGAGGAAAGATTACGGAAGTCCGAATGGACAGCAAGATGGTGCTGATAGACCTCGGCAGCGCCAACGGTCTCAGGAGCGGGGACGTTCTTGAAGTCTGGCGCGCGGGCAAGAAAATCGGCCGGGTCAAGGTCTGCGTGGTGGTGGATGAAGACCTCTCCAATGCGGAGGTGGTAAAAGCAGAGATTGATTTCCTGCCCGGCGACTCTGTCGTTGGGACAGCGCCTGTGCATAAGCCACCGGCGAAGACAGAAGACTCAGCCAAAACAGCCGCCAGGGACACAACCGCCTCGTCTTCCACGGCCCAGAATCCCGCGAACGGCGACACAGGGCAGATGCTGAGACGTCTGGAAACTCTGGAAGGGCTTTACGCCGACATCCTGAAGCAGGTTCAGCGTCTGCAGGACCGGCTTGAGAAATACGCCGGGGCGCAAGCGGAAGAGGCTGTCCGAAAAAGCGTGCCCCGTGCAGAGCCGGAGGTTACCAAAAGGCCCCGCACCGAGACGCTGGAGGCCAAGATCGCCGAGGTAAAGGAAAAGTCGGTCCTCCTGTGGGCGGGGACAGAAAAGGGGGTTAAGGTCGGCGACATCTTCGTGATACGGCGAGGCGACAGAGAGGTCGCAAAGCTCAAAGTGATTGAGGTTATTAAAGAGTTGTGCAGGACTGAAATAGTGAGCAAGAATACGCCTATCAGCAGAAAGGACATAGCTGTCCTGGAGTGAACCGCTCGGCGGTGCTTGTGATTTTTGGTTGCGGACCCACTTTGCCTGCTGGTAGAATTGCGCCTGGGTGAACATATGGCACAAGCGGAACAGGATGCCCAGGCTGACATTGAAGCGATGAAGCGGCTCGCCGCAGCGGATGGTTCCGCGCTGAAGGAGCTTATCGAACGCCACAAGCATGGCGTCATCAATATTGCGTACCGGTACATAGGCGACCAGTTCGCTGCAGAAGACATTGCGCAGGAAGCGTTTATACGCGTATACCAGGCACGCAAGCGGTACGAGCCGACGGCCAAGTTCAGCACATGGCTGTATCGGATAGTGACAAACCTCTGTCTGTCTTATTTGCGAAAGTGGCAGCACGCAAGGACATTTTCTCTTGACGAAACTTATGACCCAAGCGAGGAAGGCCCCCGCAACCTCGAAGCAGACACGCTTTCCAGTCCCCCGGGTCAGAGAATCGAGCGGGAAGAACTGGCGAGCGTGGTGCGCCAGGCCGTGCACGAACTTCCCGAGAATCAGAGGATGGCGGTGATTCTCAATCGGTACAGCGGCTTGGACTATCACGAGATAGCAGAAGTCATGCATCTCTCATACATGGCGGTGAAGTCACTCCTCAACAGGGCCCGGAACAATCTCAAAGAGAAGCTGTCCACCTACATCGAAGATGGCAATATTAGATTAAAAAAACGGAGGTAATGCGAAACTCTGCCGCCTCGGAGCAGTTTATCAATATGGAAAGGGGCAAATAGGAAAATGGATTGCCGCAAGATACAAGAAGACCTTGTTGCACACCTCGATGGCGAGCTTAAGCCGGGCGCGGCTCGTGCGGTCCGGGAGCATCTTGACCGCTGCCCGGCCTGCAGGCTTGAGGCGCAGAAGCTGTCTGCGGCGGGCGAGCTGTTTGACAATCTTATGGACATCGAAGCCCCGGCTGACTTCACGGCCCTAACTATGCAAAAGGCCCTCAGCGCTCCCGAGAAACAGGCGGCCCGCAAGCCCCGACTTCTATGGAGGCTTGTACCTCTTGCTGCATCCGCCGTGGTGATACTCGCACTTACCCTGTGGTTTATCCGCCCCGGCGGTCCTGAAAAAGTCGAGACCCTGGCACCCTCCGAGCAGGAAATAGTGGAGAACATTGACATCCTTGAGAACCTGGAGCTACTTGAAGACCTGGAGCTCTTGAGCGAGCTTGACCTGCTTCTGGAATTTGAAGAAGAATACTTTGAAAGTTCGTAGCGGCGGGTAGCACCCGCAGGCAGGGCAGTGAAATGAGAAATTCGTTGTGCGCAATTCTAACTGTTGTGGCGCTGCTGTCTACCGGCGTTCTTGCGGCCGGCGACCGGCACAACGCCGTGGCGCAAAGGGCGCGCAAGTGGCGCTCGCTTCCGCCTGAAAAGCAGCGCGAGTTGAGAAAGCGATGGAACCAGTTCAAGGCGCTGCCCGCCGAGAAACGCCAGGAGCTCCGCAAGCGGGCAGAGAGCTTGCGTGAAATGCCGAAAGAAGAGATAGAGAATCTGCGCAAGCGCAAGAACAGGTTTATGAAACTGGACAAGCAGGTCAGACAAACGCTACGCAGAAAACATGAGCTGTGGCGCAAGCTGAGAAAGCATCTGCTGCAGGAACTGCCGAAAGAAGAGAGAAAAAGGATTAACTCGCTGCCCGTGAGGCAGCGCAACGCGGCGGTTCGCCGTCTCTTCGGAAAGCATCGAAGGGCCTGCATCGAAAAATTCTTCCGCAGGTTGCCCAAAGAAGAACAGGCGCGACTCAAGCAGTTGCCTGAAAAGGAACGCAACAAGAAGCTTCACTCGATGTTCAGAGAACAAATGCGAAGAAGAGAAGGCGAAAAGAGGCACAAACCGGGCGAATCACCGCCAAAAGGCCGCCAGGAACCTGACGGAAACCTGAAAAAGCCCCATCAGAAAAAACACAAGATGGGGGACAGGCTCAAGGCTTTGCGCAATAAGGTGCTGCGTGCCTTCGAGAAGGTTCCCCGCGAGCGGAAGCGCGAGGTAATCGAGCACCTGCATCGGGCAATCCGGGAAAAGAAACTGCCAGCGCAGGCAAAGCTGCCGCCCGGATTGAGCAAAGAGGATTTACAATTGCTGCGTTCACTGACGCCGGAGCAGCTCAAGCGGGTCCTGGCGCCACCAAAACCCGGCCCGAAAAGCCCCAAGCGCGGCCCCCGGCCGCCCAGAATCAAGAAAACCAGCTAATCCGCCCTGCCGCGAGAAAAAAGGAGACTGCTCAGCAGGAGTCCGTGCTTGTATTCAACCGCCGGCGCAGGGTCTTTCTTTACCGCAGAGGCGCGGAGAACGCAGAGGGAGGAAAAGAGAAGAAATCAATTATGGTTAAGAAAAAGGATTAGCCACCGAGGCGCAGAGAACACAGAGATATTTAGCGGCGTTGCTTGCAACGCGTGTAATAAAGAAGTTAACCGCAGATAAACGCAGATGAACACAAAGAAAACCCAATAGTTGTTGTTTTGAAGAAAAGGAATATTTTACCGCCGAGACCGCAGAGGTGGCGCGGCCACCGGCCAAGTGGCCGGCAACAAGGACACCTTGGAGAACGACAAAACTTAACTTGAGTCTGTTGTGTAGAAGTTTAAGGCTATTTGTGGGCAGGCACTGCCTGCCGCAGAGGGAAGAAAAGAGGAAAGATTTAATTTGGGCCCGGAAATAAGAAAAAGGAAATGTTCTTATCTCCGCGAACTCTATGACCTGACGGTAGGAGAGGTCAAGGTTGTGGAAGATTCCGCCTCGTGAACGAGGCGGCTAAAAGTAAGAGGGGACGGTAATGGTTTTGGGGGTTCATCTGGTATGGACCTGTTATGGTTGGTGGTTTCCAAATGATTTGCGAGGTTCGTGGTCGAAAGGGGTCTGGTCGCCTGCGATGCGGGAGTTCGGGGGAATTGAGAAGCGCGGACGGCGGATGAGATTGCCGCGCTCGGCTACGCCTCGCTCGCAATGACGGGGAGGGTTGGCGGATGAGGGAATCGGGATAGTGGAGAAGAACTTGTAAGCCGCGGGTTTCAACCCGCGGGAATATACGCCTGCAGAGGAACGTTGCCCGCGGAATGAATGGCGGGGCTTCCTGTTATTTTGCGAACTCGATGAACCGTGTTTCACGCAAGAGTGCGACCTTAATCTCGCCGGGGTAGGCAAGCTCTTCCTGGATTTTCTTTGCAATATCTCTTGCAAGCTTTGCGGCATGTGCGTCATCTACCTGCTCGTGGTTTACTATGACACGAATCTCTCGTCCCGCCTGGATTGCGTATGCGCTTTTTACCCCTTCAAACGAGGTGGCCACTCCCTCAAGCCGCTCAAGCCGCTTTATGTATTTTTCGAGTGTTTCGCGCCTTGCGCCTGGTCTGGAGGCGGAGATTGCGTCTGCCGCCTGGACTATAACGGCATAGGGGCTTGTGGCGGGTTCATCCTCATGGTGCGCGGCGATTGCATTAATCACCTCTGGCGCTTCTTTGTACCTGCGTGCGAGGTCAGCGCCTATCTGCTGGTGTCCGCCTTCAGTCTCGTGGTCCACGGCTTTTCCCATGTCGTGAAGCATGCCGCATCGTTTGGCAAGTTTTATATCAAGGCCGAGCTCGGCGGCGATTATTCCACTGAGGTGCGCGACTTCGATAGAATGCTGCAGGACGTTTTGCCCGTATGAGGTACGGAACCTCAGGCGTCCGAGCAGGTTGATTTCCCTGGGATGCAGGCTGTGTATATCAACTTCCACTGCTGCCTGTTTACCCGTGGTTGCTATAAGCTCGTTCATTTCTTTCTTGGTGTTTTCAACCACTTCCTCGATACGAGCGGGGTGGATACGGCC
>CAYWBA010000270.1:0-4710 GCA_964455955.1 uncultured Planctomycetota bacterium
CGGCGGTTTTCTGCCTGCAAAGGAGCGACGGCTTCTGGGACTCGCCGACAGTGTTGTCGCGGACGTAGCGTTCCACCGACCACTGGAGGTAAGTGATTGCTTCCTCGGCAGTTATCGCGCCGTCGCCATCTATGTCAGCAGGTCCTTTCAGTGCTGGAACAAGCTGCGCGGTGAAGACACCGTGGCTGATGCTGTCGAACTCGTGCCCCCCCTGGCCCGGGCCGCAGGAGCACAGGGTCGCGACGGCGGTGCTTTTGAGGAGGGAGTCTTCAAACGCGCTTACAGGTTTTCCGTCAAGGACGCCGCCGCGGCTGCCCTTTCCGGCGGTAAAGCCGCTGTCGAGGATGATTACGCGCTTCTTTGCGCTGAGCGCT
Organism: uncultured Planctomycetota bacterium; assembly: GCA_964455955.1. Lineage (GTDB taxonomy): Bacteria > Planctomycetota > SKW154 > SKW154 > DAOVDS01 > CAYWBA01. The sequence goes on from CAYWBA010000270.1 coordinate 375, forward strand.
TTCAGCATGGAGTGAAGCTGCTCAAGGGAGAGCATGGAGGCTTTGTCGGTGCTGTCGGAGAAGGCGAGCCAGTGCTTGCCGCCGCCGGTTGCGCCGGGGCCGGCGAAGTACACGAGCAGGTTCATAATATCAATGTGTTCGCGGGTGCCGAAGTCTTCCACTGCAGCGCGAAACGCTTCCAGCGTAGCTTGCGGGCCTGCGAGAATCTTCACCTCGGAGAATGACTCTTCCAGCAACTGCGCAACAGAGGCAGCGTCCGCCTGCGCAAACTTCAGCTTCGGCAGGGCGGAAACGTTGCATTCATTCGTACCGACGACAAGGGCAAAGGTCTTTTTCTCCGGCGGTGGCTGGGGCAGCTTGCGCAGCTCTTCGAGGATTTCCAGTTGTACTTTCTGCATTGCGTGCGGCCCGACGACCTCTGCGACCTTCTGGAAATTACCCTCGTGAAGGGAGCCGGGTACGCTGAAAATGCCGTAGAACTTGAAGCCTCTCTGCATGTCGTCAAGCTCACATGACTCCTTGGCTGCAAAATCCTGCTGCCAGAGCACGCTTCCGTCGGAGATTTTCGTAAGCATAAGCTGCAATGCTATATCTGCCGAGTAGACCTCGTCCGCGACCCACCAGGTTGCCATGGGGCACATGAGCCAGAGGATGAAGTTTCCCGTGCCGCGAACCCCGTGGTCGTAAGCGACATCGTAGCGGACTACTTTCACAGAGAGCAGGAGGTCTGCGCCCTGCTCTTTCGCCAGTTGAAGAGCCTCGGGCTCGCCGGGTGCATCGATGGTTGTGAGGTTCTGGAATATCTCAAAGGTACGCAGGGTTTCGGCAAGTTCATTGCGCAGCGAGACAGGGTCCGGTTTTACCGCGACGGCGTGCTGTGCTTTGGGCTTTGTTTTCTGGACAAGCTGCACAGGGGCGAGTGCGACCAAATAGCGCAACGGACCGGTCTCGCTCTGCCTGAGCTTGGCGGCCTGGGGCAGCTCGGACAGTTTCTTTGGCGGCGCGATTCCGCAGCCGGCCCCAAGAGCTACTGCAAGAGTTAGCAGAGCAATCAGCAAAGTTCTTTGCATCACTGTTTTTCCTCCTCAAAGGTTCTCAGGCTTTCGGGTATATTATAAGCGCGGGGGCTACGGTGTAAAGCTCCCGTTGCTCCATTCTACTCTGCCGCCTTCGCTTGCCTTCATCATTGATTCACCTGCCCACGAGCTCCAATCCATGCCTGGTATTATGGAACCCTCTATAAAGTAGTTCTGCAGCTCGCCGGCCTCGGGCCCGTGGAAACCGCCGGGCAGGGATGGGACCTGGACGCTCGATGTGTCGGCAACCTTGTCCACCGGCACCAGGAACATCCAGACGAAAGGCCTTGGCAGCCAGGCACGTTCGAGCCGGACCATATACAGGCCGGGGTTGCCCTTAAGGGAATTTGCCCATGCAAGGGTGGGGGTAATTCCATATCCCGAACCGCCGTGCACTGGACCCGGGGGCTCCGGGTATGGGATGGACGGCAGGGTCATGTTGTATTCGGTGGGGAAAGACCGCAGGTTGCCCAGGAAGACTTCACTCCTCCACTTAGTGCCGTCCCCGTTCTGGCCTTTGGCGCCGCAGCGGAGGCCGAGTGAGGCAAGGTCGAAGTTTGTGGGAATGGCGAAGGTGAAGCCATACTCGTACAGTACATTTGGCACTACCATGTTTGCCTGCCCGATTCCGATTTTCAAGGTAGAGTCTTCGCCGGTCGGGGTGTCGTAAGTCACGCCTACCGCGTCGCAATCGGTATAGTCAACGGACGCGGCTCCCGGAAGGTTGCCCGGCATATTGAGGTCGCTCGGGTTGCCGCTGTAGCCGATTGGCGACCATGCGGGGCTGTTGTAATCAAAGGTAACAGGCGGGGCAGTCTGGGTGAGGTAAGTAGGGTCGGGTATATACGGTTGCGGGTCAGCCTCGAAGGGGTCGGAGAAGTACCCGTAATCAAACAGGTCGTCTCCGCCGCCCCAGCCCTGGTACCCGGTTACAACGATGCAACTCTGCTCCTCGGATTCACGTGTGGTCATGGAATAGTTTTCAGGCGAGGGTCCGAGGTATGCAGGAGGGTGGCCCACCGGGTCGGCGACACCTGAGTCCGGTATATTGAACCACGTGTTGCCTTGCTGTGGGAGTGTTACCTGGCCGGAGCTGTCGGGCAGGTTCCAGACTTCACCGTAGATGGTGAATTCCTGGCCGTCCATATCGGTGAAAAGAGGTATAGTGATGAATCTGGCCTGGGCCTTGTCTACAGTCATATAGGGATATATTTCGGCCGGGTAATTGGCATAGCATATTGTTATCTTTTGCGGCCCGGAGATGCCGTTGAACGTAACCTGTCCGGACGCGTCTGTAGTGGGCGCTCCGGTCGGGTCGTTTCCGAGGTAGACGGTCGCGCCCTGGACCGGTGTGGGAGGCTGACCGATTTCTATCTTGACAACAGATACGGTCATAGAGTCTACAAGCCTGCCTGCCGCGCCGAAACCAGGTACCCTGCCTACAGGGGGTGAAGCCGGGTTCCAGAGGTAGAACCCTTGTGACCTCGACACCAGTTGGTACTCGAAGCCAAGCGCCATCTGCGCATGTGTCCAATCCGAAAAATCGAAGGATGGAATGTGGAATGATTCGACCGACCAGGCGAGGTTGGCCATAGTGCCGGGCGAGCTCGGGTACTGGACAACCTTAACCGGGGCGGTGCCGGGGAGCCGCGGCAAAGTCAGGCTGTTTATGCTCGCGTTCCTGATAAGAATCCAGCTTGTGCTTCTGTCCAGATTGGCGATTTGGACAATGTTAAGCCCTTTGGGGTTGGGGTCGTTCCACTGGAAGGTTGGTGTCAGCGTTGTCTCGATGGAGTCCCTGCCTGGCTTTGCGGGCCGGGGAATACCAGGAACAACAAAGTCGGGGTAGGGATCTCCCTCGATGAATTGCTTGGAGGCCACTATGGTGCGGCCGTATATGTCCTGAGCGAAGACCATCATGCAGTACTCGCCTGAATCAGTTACGAAGTATCCCGGGGGGAACAACAACGGGATTGAGTACATGAAAGTGCCTGATACAACCAACGACGGGAAGATGCCGTAGCCGCAAACAAAACGGGAGGACTCGCACCGCGTCCTGCTCATAATCGCGCACTGGCCCCGTTTCCACAACTGGAACCAGGGCAGATAGAAGTCTGGAGGAACCGTGATAGTGCCTGCGGCCTGGCGGTACAGGGTCGGGGGGGAGCCTGTGAAGACTAAATTGTGTCCGTAGGAACCTGTCAGTGGGCCGAGCGAGCCTTTCACGTAGAAATCGTCAAAACCGAGGCCTGTGGTCTGGATTGCCGAGATTGTGAAAAGCCTGTTCCTTTTGACTCCGGCCTGGTACCAACCGTCAGACAGGTCTTCGTCTTGCAAATCCCATTCCACCGTATGCGAAGGCTGCGCGAACCCGCTGGTCGGAGCGACCGCACCCTGGACAATTGTAGAAATAGGGCTTTCCTCGTCCATAAAAGGAAGGCTTATGCGCCTCGCATCTACGTTACAGATAGTCATAATGGGATACCCGGGGGAAATTATCGTTATTGTCTGCGGGCCGAATGCGTTGTTGAACGTAACCCTGCCATTTGCATCCGTGGGGGCGGTTGCATCGTAGTCGTAGCCGCGCACGACCATTGCGCCCGATACAGGGGCCAGGTCGCTCTCGCGATAGACCGAGACTTCAAGCTGTCCGCTGATGGGGCCTCCGCCCGCGCCGCCGCGATGGATTATATCCTTTTGAATATGGCTTGACTCATTCCCAGCATCATCCATGGCGTAAATGTCCACCGAATTGCTGTCGGCAAGCTTGAGTTCGTAGTCAACATCATATATTCCCGGCGTGCAGCCGGAGAGGGTATAGGGTGAACTGCCGCCTGTAAAGTACAGGTTGCAGTCTGAGGCGCCTATGTTTATTGTCACCTCGAGGTTTCGCAACTCGTGGTAATCCGGCAGCAGGGATGGGAAATCCAGATTGATGACAGGGACAATTGTATCCTTTGTCACACTGGCTGTTGTTTGTACCGAGTCGAGGCCGTCCCGCCTGACCGCAGCGGTCACTGTGATAGAGCCCTGTGCAAGGGATGAAGCATCTATTCCTGTAATATCGAGAGAACCTGGCCCGTTGATGGCCTGGGCTTCAGCACGGACAATGAGGCTTATCGTGTCGTCCAGTTCAATAATGACAGTGTCAGTTGCAAGGACGTTGCTGTTAAGTTGAACCCTGACAGTAACGTTGTTTTGAGAGTCACTGTTTATATACCCGTAAGGGTTGCTGGGTGTGGTGGGAACCTCCACGTTCA